>JBFMAX010000003.1:300000-376689 GCA_040755395.1 Nitrospirota bacterium | reverse complement strand
GCCGAAATGATGTCGAAGTGCTCCGAATATTGAATCGGCCGGACATCCACGTCGATCACCTGGGTCGTCAGCGCCACTGTGACGCGGCCGGTGGTCGCCGGGACGGGATCCACACCGCCGTGACCGAAGAAAAACGGCTTTTCGACGAGGACGCCTTCATGTCCCGCATCGATCGCCACCAATGCGCAGCCCGACGTCATCAGGAAGAGACCGACCGCACCAAGTCCCCCTATCAACCAATTCCCTGACCGTGTCATAGCTCCCTCCTTTATGGAACCAGTCGTGTCAATGGACTGTCTGTAGATGTCACCTCATAACCGGCAGCTAGGAGCTCCAGAGACCGATGGTTTACCTTACGAACCGCTTTGAGAAAATGTCAAACCGCCGGATGCGGCCGAGACGGGAGCGGGCCTGGAACGTGCGAACCGCGGGAAGGCAGGGATTGCGCCGGGTCTTCAGTTGATTCCCGCTTGGCGCTGGAGCCAGCGGACATAGCGGATGATCTGATCGACGTCTTCAGGCGTGACCCCGTCGATCTTGGGCATGTTCCCGAAGTTCCAGTGGTGGGCGCGGACGCCGTTCGCGGCTGCTCGCTGGAAGGTGATATCCGGATGGTGATTGGGTTCGTAGATCTTGTGGACCAGCGGCGGGCCCTGAGTCGTGCCGGCGGCCCGCTCGCCATGACAGCCGGCGCAGTTGGCCTTGAACTTGGCCGCGCCGGTCCGAAACTCTGCCGGAACCGCCGCATTCTGTGTCGCCGATCCGTCGGCGCAGGCGGAAGAAAGACCGGCCGCCAGCAGACAAAGGGTCAACCCCGCCCGCATTGAGGCCCTCGGCGCCCCGGGATCCCTCGCCTTATATTCTCGCGTCACCCGTGTGCTCATTCGGGTTTTCGCTCCGGCGCCTCGGCGCGGCCGAATTGCCGCCGCAACATCTCGGTCGTCCGCTTCATCGTCACGCGCCGATAGAGACGCGCCGACACCGGAACCAGCACGATCAGCGCGATCGTCAGATACATGAAGAATTCTTCCGGAGAGACAGGCATCGGACTCGGCTAACCTACCGCATACTGAATGGGATCGGCAACTCCGGCCTGCTGGAATCCTTCCCGCCGGATGAGACAACTGTCGCAGCGGCCGCAAGCCAGGCCAGGCGGCACCGGATCATAGCAACTGTGGGTCAGATGGAACGGCACCTTCAGCGCCACGCCGGTCCGGATGATCTCGGCTTTGGACAGGTACAGCAACGGGGTCCGGATCGTCACCGCCCGTCCTTCCACTCCGGCTTTGGTGCCGAGTCTCGCCACGGCTTCGAACGCTTGGATGAACTCCGGCCGGCAATCGGGATACCCCGAGTAGTCCAGCACGTTGGCGCCGAAGTAAATGTGCCGGGCGTCCAGCGCTTCCGCATAGGCCAGGGCCAGCGACAGGAACACGGTGTTGCGGGCCGGCACATAGGTCGCCGGGATGCCCTCGGCCCGGTCAGCGGGCGCCCGGTCTTTGGGCACCGACTCGGCGCCCGTGAGCGCGGAGCCACCGAAGCGCCGCAGGTCCAACTCGAGCACGACATGATCGGCGGCGCCCAGGGTCCGCGCGATTTCGCGCGCGCGCTCGACTTCAATCCGATGACGCTGCCCGTACGAAACCGTTAAGAAATAGAGGGCGCAGCCGTCCTGTTTCGCGACCGCCGCCGTGACGGTGGAGTCCAGACCGCCGCTCGCGAGCACGACCGCTTTCATCACGGACCGTTCCTGTCGTGTCCTCGCCGTTTCACCAGGCGCAAACAGCATTGTACCTGATCGCGCGGGCGAGAATCAGCCGGCGGCCGCTGTGAGGGATCGTTCGTCGAAGAAAACGCTCGGGGGAGAACAATGTGAGCCGAACAGACACGAGACGGAAACTTCTCAGCCAAGGAACCGATCAAGAAACAGCCTACTCCCGTTCCTCTTCCTTCTCGATTTTTTCCAGCAACTCCAGTTTGGACTGGCATTCGACGCAGAGCTTCGCGAACGGCACCGCGGCCAGTCGCTTTTCACTGATCTCCACGCCGCATTCGGCGCACACCCCGTAAGTGCCCTCGGCCAGGCGAGTCAGCGCTTCGTCGATGAGTTGGCGCTTGCGGTTCCGCATCTCCATCAACGAGATGCCCAACTCGCGCTCCAAATCCATGAGGGCCTGGTCGCCGACGTCGCGCGCCGATTCAAGCCGCCGCTGCTGGTCCTCCGTCAAGGACTGACCGAGGTTGCCTTCGATCTCCTTCATGATTTCCTGGCGCTTGCCCATCAACATGCGGTACAGCGCTTCCCGTCGCCGCTCCTGTTCCTCTTTGCTCTTGACGGGTTCTTTGTCCTTGCCCAACGCGCGAGGCTGTAGCGATCGAGGTTCCTTGATCTCAACAGCGCTGGAGGATACCCGGGGTTTCGCCGCGGGCTTGCCGGGCGCCTTGCTCTTAGACGTGGTTTTCTTCTTGGCCTGCACTTTACCCGCCATGTCGCCTCACCTTCACCGGATCGGCCGGACGGCCGAAAAAGTTCGGCATTCATAGCACGGTGTAGATGATTGTGCAAGACCTTGTTCGGACGGAAAGGTCGGATTAAGCCAAGGCATGGAATCAGCAGGGTGTCAGAACAAGCTTACGCCCAAAGGAACCGAACCGCGCAAGAAGATCCGTTCGAGCTCCCGAAGGTCGGGGGCTAGGGATAGATGATCGTCGAATGAACATCGTAACCGCTGAGCTTGTCGCGTCCGTTCAAGCTCTTCAATTCCACCAGAAAATCCAGGCCGGCGATCTCGCCTCCCAGTTGACGGACGAGGTGGACGGTGGCGGCCGCCGTTCCGCCGGTGGCCAGCAGATCGTCGACGATCAGCACCCGTTCGCCGATCGCAATCGCATCGCGGTGGATCGCCAGGGAACTCGCGCCGTACTCCAGATTGTATTTGACCTCGAAGCTGTCGGCCGGCAACTTACCCGGCTTCCTGACCGGCACGAAGCCGGCGCCGAGCTGATTCGCGAGAGTCCCGCCCAGGATGAACCCTCTGGACTCGATGCCGACCACCTTCGCGATGTGCCGGCCGCGATAGCGCGCCGTCAGCTCTTCCACGATGCTCTTGAACGCGCGGGCGTCCTTGAGCAGCGTGGTGATGTCATAGAAGAGAATGCCCGGTTTGGGGAAATTCGGCACTTCACGAATGAGCGCTTTGTAGTCCATCGATCGCTCGGCCCCTCTACAACAAATCGTCCTGCCTCATCATTCTTTTCTCGATCGAAGTCCGGAGCTTCACCAGAGCCGCGGTTTCGATCTGCCGGACCCGCTCCCTGGTCAGACCGAGATCCTTTCCGATTTCCTCAAGGGTCTGAGCTTCTCCGCCGTCCAAACCGAAGCGGGAGATTACCACAGTTCGCTCCTTCTCAGGCAACTCCTTGACCCACGCCATCAATTCCTCACGCCGCATCACGCCCTCGGCGGTCTCCGCAGGAGAGGCGCTCAGGGGGTCCTCGATCACGTCGCGGAGAAAGGTGTCGCTTCGATCGTTGATCGGGCTGTCGAGCGAGCAGGTCGTGCGGATCAGTTGCTTGAGATCGAGAACCTCCTCTTCGGAAATCTTCATCCGTCCGGCGATCTCGTGCGTCTTCGGCTCGCGTCCCAGCTCCTGACCGAGCTGTTCGACTTTGGTCAGGTAGCGGTTGAGCCGCTCGACCACATGAACGGGGAGCCTGACCAGTTTACCCTGATTGATGATCGCCCGTTCAATATACTGCCGAATCCACCAGGACGCATAGGTGCTGAAGCGGAACCCTCGCTTATAGTTGAACTTCTCGACCGCCTTGATCAACCCGAGATTCCCCTCTTCGACGATATCGGCGAACGGGAAACCCCGGTTCATGTATCGCTTGCCGATACTGATCACGAGGCGCAAGTTGGCTTCGATCATCCGTTCGCGGGCGCTCATGTCGCCCGCCATGACGCGCTTGCCCAATTCCTGTTCTTGCCGAAAGGTCAGAAGGGAGTTGTGTCGGATTTCCCGCAGATAGGACTTCAGCGTATCGAGCCCTTCGGACTTCTCTTCTTTCCGCCCTCGGACTTTGACGCTGCGGCCGTTGGGCAAAGGCGCTTCGTGAATCTCCTCGTCCTCTGCGCCGTCCTCGTCCTGGGCGTCGACCGATTCGTTCAGATCGTCGTCATCGCTCACGATCATCGTTTCCTTTCACCCGCTGCCGCCGTCGTCAATGCCAAATCCGAAAATCTTTGTACTGGCCCGACGCCGCGCTCCACGTCAGCTGGAGGTCGTCGACGCGCGCCAACGGAGGGCCCTCCTTGAGCGCCTCGATGAGATCCGCGATCGACTCTTTTTCGCCCTCAACCTCGACCTCGACGCGCCCGTCGTCCAAATTCCTGACGCCGCCCAACAGGTTTCGACGAACGGCCTCTTGACGGGTAAACGCCCGGTAGGCGACTCCCTGCACTCGTCCGCTTACGAGAATTCTGGCTCTGACAAGCGACTTACCGCGCGGTTCGGTCATGGCTGCACGCGCATGCCGCCGGATTCACCGAGAGGAGACCGTTCGGGAGAGGATATTCTCATACCTCCGCTCACGCGTCACGCTTTTCTTGAGAACATGCGGAGGAATTTGGGGGAAAGCGAGAACGTCACACCGAGGAAAACCCGAAGTCACCGACCGCTCGCAAATGAACTTGCGGAAGAAGGTGGAACACGCTGCAGGTGGTTATCCCGTCGCCAAGATCAATCGCAAGGGCTCCGGGTCGAGCGAACCACATGAGGGAAGAACCCTTGAGGTATTGATCCGCCCGCGACACATTCGATAAAGCGTTAAAGAGCGGGCGGTACGAGCAAGCTTGGTGTGGTCGGGGCGAGAGGATTTGGCCTCCGGCCCGGCGGCTTCGCTGCCGGTCACCGCAGACGGTGACCTTTTCCTCCTAGCCGTCGGCGCTCAGCCGCTTCAAATCCTCCTTGACCATAGCAGTATGGTCGGGGCGAGAGGATTTGAACCTCCGACTCCCGCGTCCCGAACGCGGTGCGCTACCGGGCTGCGCTACGCCCCGATCCCGTCATCCGATGTGTGCCGGCTTGCTCAGGTCAAGGGCTCGAACGTCATGCTGTGCGCATCGGCGACGCCTTTGCAGGTCACCTTGCCGCCCATGAGATTCACGCCCTTCGCCAGGCCAGGGTCAGAGCGAATCGCGCGCTCAACCCCCTCCGAAGCCAGGCGGACTATAAAGGGTAGTGTCGCGTTGGTCAAGGCCAAAGTCGCCGTCCGGGGCACGATTCCCGGCATGTTGGGCACGCAATAGTGCAGCACACCGTCCGCGACATAGACCGGATCGGAATGGGTCGTCGGTCGGGTCGTCTCGAAGCAGCCCCCTTGATCGACCGCCACATCGACGACGACCGAGCCGGGTGCCATGCTGGAAACAACCGCGCGTGACACCAGCTTGGGAGCGCGGGCGCCCGGCACCAGGACGGCGCCGATGGCGAGATCGGCGGTTTCCACCGCACGGTCGATATCGGCCTGGTTGGCGGCCAGGGTGATGATGCGCCCCTGGTAGAGATCATCCAGATAACGCAAGCGTTCCAGGTCCAAATTGATGACGGTCACATGAGCGCCCATCCCGACCGCGATTCGGGCCGCCGAGCTCCCGACCGTGCCGGCCCCCAGAATCACGACGTTGGCCGGCGCAACTCCCGGCACGCCCGCCAACAGCACCCCGCGCCCGCCCTGCAACCGCTCGAGATACCGGGCGCCGATCTGCACCGCCATGCGCCCGGCGATCTCGCTCATGGGTTTCAGCATCGGCAGGTTCCCATGCCTGTCCTCGGTCGTCTCATAGGCGATGGCTGTGACGCGCGCATCCAACAAGGCCTTCGTGAGTTCCGGCGAGGACGCCAAATGCAGGTAGGTGAACAACACTTGTCCCGGACGGAAGAATCGGCATTCGGACAACTGGGGCTCTTTCACTTTGACGATCAGGTCGGCCTTCTGAAAGACTTCCTCTTTGGACGACGTGACCTGAGCCCCGACTCGTCGATAGGCATCGTCCGAAAACCCGCTGCCTTCGCCGGCAGAGGCTTCCACCCACACCACATGGCCGGCCTTCAGCAACGCCTGGGCGGCGTCGGGGGTGACACTGACGCGATACTCATGGTCCTTGATCTCTTTGGGAACGCCGATGATCATCTGCTCCTCCTCTGCCCCGGCCTGATTCCTCCGCCATTATACTCCGACCGGCACCGAACCGTCCCGTGCGTGGTAGACACCCTGCGGAAGCCTGGTGTAAGATGGCGCCCGGCCTGCGGGGCCGCGGTCCCCTTGTCGGAATGGAGGGTGCGAGGTTGTCGTCAGAAGCCTGTCACGCGTGCGGCATTGCGGGAAAGCCGCTCATGAAGCTTTCGCTCGGCAAAGACTTCTTCGGTCGGCCCTATGACCGCTTGTCGCCCTCAACCGATCAAAGCCCGAAGTGGTACTGTGAGACCTGTTCAATGCACAAGAACCTGCAGCGCGATTTCCGCGATATCCGTTCCGAATTCGACAAGCTGTCTTCAGGGCAACCGTCGGATCTGGCGCGAGCCGACGAACTCCAACGGGCGCAGTTGCGCCTGCGGGAAATCGCGGCGATTCTCGACGGGCAGGGCGGCGGCTCGCCTTTGATTATGCTCAGCGATGTGACCGGCCTCCTCGTCAAACTCCAGACGCAGCCCTCGGCTTTAACCACGTGACCGCGGCTAGGGACGCCTTGTGTCCACGTTCAAGCATCACATCTTCGTCTGCGTCAATCAGCGGCCGAAAGAAGACCCTCGCGGCTGCTGCGCCAACCACGGCTCCGAACGGCTGCAGGCGTTCTTTAAAAAGGAAGTGGAGCGCCTGGGGCTGAAAGGCACGGTCCGGGCCAACAAGGCCGGTTGTCTCGACCACTGCGAATACGGTCCCAGCGTCGTGATTTACCCCGAGGGGGTGTGGTATTGGGTCGGTTCTGAAGCCGACGTGACGGAAATCATGGAGCGGCACATCATGAAGGGCGAAATCGTGGAACGCCTCCTGATGCCCGACCATGAACCGCCCCTAAAGAAAGGTTAAGGGCAAGGTTCACGCTGAGGTAAACGCAAGTTCCGTCATTTCACCATCCCTACCCGAATCATCTTAACCTTAAACCCCAACGTCAACCTCAGCCTAGAGCAAAGCGAGGCCGGTCATGCCCGTCGAGGAAAAGTGGAAAGCCAATCAGGAGAAAGTCGCCTTCATGAAGCGTTTTCCCGGCCTGACCCTGTCGTGGGACCGCGCGGTCGGTAAATCGATCGCAGCCGTGGCGCCCCTGACCGGCAAGCCCGGCGCGGCGGTGCTGGTCTTTCAGGACGGGTCGTTCACCGTGGCCCCGCCGTTGAGTCCGGAACCCTGGGAATTGGGCGAAGCCCTCAACTGCGCCAGAAGGTATCTGGAGCCCAGGCATCCGGAGGCGTACGCCGAATATGACCGGCTGGTTCGGCAAGATAAAGAGGCGCTCCGCTCGGCACGGCTGGAAAAAATCATCGGCGCGATCGAAAATAATCTCGAGCAGATCCCGGAGTTGAAGGAGCGGCTTCGGCAACTCGTGGATCGGTGGAAGTGAGGACAGCCGGCCATGAAGAACATGCTGGAGATTTTTTCCCAGGCTCTGTTTGAGGGAGTGAAACCCATGATGGTCGTCAGAGATCACCTCGTCCGTCACCCCGACCGGTGCACGCACAACGCCGTCTGCATTCCCATCTGTCCGACCGGCGCCTGGCTCTCCACCCCGCCGTTCAAGTTCGACGCCTCCCGCTGTCTGGAAAGCTGCCGTCTCTGCCTCGACGCCTGTCCGTCGCAGGCCATTTACGCGGTATTCCGGAAGGGGGAGAAGCTGCTGGAGCCGCAGAAGAAGTAGGAAGTGGCGGGTCCTGCCGCCAACCAGCCGGGTACCCGTTGCTCGGGGCCCCCATTGCATTCTTCATTGCAATGGGTCTTAGCAATGGGTCAGGGGCTCTCAGGTTGGCGTCACCCGCGGACGAGCGGAGAAAGAGCGAGAGGGTCTGCCGCGGGCCGAAATTTACGGGATCCCCATTTGCTTCCTGAGCCACCCCCAGTACGCGGTGGCGGTGTAGCCGCAGCCTCCTGTCAGGGTGGTCAAGGCCATGACGCGGTAGACGGTGCCGCGGGAGGCTTTGACGGTGACGGCGGGATTCAACAGGTCGTCGGACGGAGCGACCAATCGGAGCGTTTCGCCTGCCAGGAGGATCGGCCACATGCAGGAGAGGCGCAGGCGCACTTCTCGTCGGGGAATCGCCATCGTGTAGAGCCATCCTTGGTCGAGATGCTCGCGCGCGATCGCGATCAGCTTGCGGAGAACCGGCCTGAAGGCGGGCAGGCTCTCCGCCTTGAGCAGATCCTGTGGCGCGAGTCCTACCTCCTTCAGGAACGTATCCGGGATGTAGCAACGCCCGCGCCGGAGATCCCGAGGGAGATCCTTGACAATGTTGGTGAGCTGCAATCCCTTGCCGAATCGCACGCCGAGGGCCGACATGCCGGCCTCATCCCAACCGGCCAACGACGGGAAATGCGCGCACATCATCCGCGTCCAAAATTCTCCGACGCAGCCGGCCACGTAATACGTGTAGAGGTCCAAGTCGTCCATCGTCTGCAGCGCAGTCAGGTCGCGCGCCGAATCGCCGGGGAATCGTGTCAGGTCCATCTCCATGCCGTTGGGCAGCGTTCCCATTAACCGCCGGATGCGGGCCCGATCTCCCGGCGCGAACTCCAGATACAGCCGGAAGCAGTCTTCGAGCCGCTTGAGCAAGGTGCGCTCGGCCGAATCGGTTTGACGGGGAATCAGGGCCGTTTGGATTGTCCGAACTTCTTCCCAGTTGACGTGGTCTTCAGCGAACTGGGCCCTGAACTGTTTGAGGAACAACAGACGTTGTCCGCGGTCGATCAGATCCGTATCCGCAATCGTGTCGGCCGCGCGCGCGAAGAGGTAGGACAGCCCCATCTGATTTCGCACCGCAGAGGGCAGAACGATGAGGGTCAGGTAGAACGACCGGGAGACATCTTTGAGAATGTCGCGCAACAGCGGCTGTTGGGAGGAATGTGGACGCGTGGCAGACCTCTAACCCGCATTATTCATGAACGCTTCTGCTGCAAACGCAGATACGCTGTTCCGACGGGCGTGCTCGCCACTCAGTCGGTCAACATACTGTTCAAGTATGCTTCCCTCCTTCGCGGCTGCGCTTGCCCGTCTCACAACGCGTCTGCCGGGTACCCGTTGCTCTTCCGCTGCAACGGGTGAAACGCGACGAACCGTCATGAATAATGCGGGCTAGCGAACTTCGAGCGTGCCTTCCATTCCCTTTTCACGATGACTGGCAAAAAACAACAGCTTCTTGTCGCAGTAAAAAGTGTAGGTTCCCGGTTGTGTCGGGGTAAAGCGGACCGTGACGGTCTTGCCGGCGCTCACATCCTGATCCACCGCCAGTCCGGCCGCCGCGTCTTTCAGCACAAAGTTATGAGGCGTGAGCAGCGTGACGCTGGTGAGTGTCAACTCGACCGGTTTTCCGGCTTCGACAATGAGATGGCTCGGCGCATACGAATAGCTGTCCAGTGTGAAGGATGCGCGCTGAATCCCGTCGGCACCGAGCGTAGCGACGACCGGCTCGGCCGGCTTCTCTTGATCGGCCAGCGCGTCGACGCCGGAGGCCAGACCAGCGGCTGTGATCAGCGCCACCGCAGGAATCAGGGTCATGCGACAAACGCGTTTCACGCGGGGCTTTGTAGCAGAAGGCGTGACGCGGGTCAACAAGTCTCGCGACCTCAAGGACTTACAGGACGCCTGGCGTCGGCGTGCCACGACTTGACCGATACGCAACGAGCCTTATCATAACCCCCCGATAAGATCGCCTGAGAGGCCGGAGGATGCTATTCCCGCCCGCACGCTGTAGTATATTAAGGCAACCATCGGGTCACGGTCTCGCACCTGGACCTGCGAAACGGTATGACCAAACAAGCAAGGACATGACCAAGGAGGACATGAATGAAGTGGCTTAAGGGAATGACGCTGCTCCTGATCGCGAACGTCTTGATCTTCGTCACGCTGTCGATTTCGTTCAACCTGCTGGTGAACGTCGTCCTGCCGGCCTTCGGCATCGACGTGCGAGGCGTGGTCGATCAGCAGGATCTGGTTTGGGCGATGGTCTTCGGATTCGGCGGCGCCTTCCTCAGCTTGGCCTTCTCGAAACAGATGGCGCGGTCCATGCTGGACTGTTATCAGATCACGCAACCGCGGTCTCATGCAGAGCAGGTGGTGTACGGCGCCGTGCAGGAGATCGCGCAGCGCCTGCGGATTCAGATGCCGGAAGTCTGGGTCTACGACTCGCCGGACCCCAATGCCTTCGCGACCGGCCCGAGCAAGAACAACTCCATGGTGGCGGTCTCGACCGGCCTGTTGAACAATCTGAACGAGCAGGAAGTGCGGGCGGTCCTGGCGCACGAGATGGGCCACGTCTACAACGGCGACATGTTCACGACCACGGTGTTGGCCGGATTGATGAACACCTTCGTCTATCTGATCAGCCGCTGGGTCTATCGACAGCTCGCCGAACGCAACGAAGCCCTGGCTCTGGGCGTCTATTTCTTCCTGCAATTCGTGCTGTCGATCCTGGCCATGATCCCGATCAGTTGGTTCTCCCGTCGTCGGGAGTTCGCGGCTGACGCCTTCTCGGCCAAGGTCTACGGCAAAGACGCGATGATCTCGGCCCTGCAGGCGATTGACCGGTGGGTAGCTCGGGCTCAGTTCGAATATTCCGCTCAAGACGCCTTGGCCACCATGAAAATCTCGGGTAAAACCTCAGGTTTCCTGCGACTGTTTGCCACGCACCCGCCGATTGAGGAACGGATCACTGTGCTCCAGAGGCTCTAACCCAAGGTGTTCCTATGCCGCTGCTGAAACAAAGGCTTTCGTGGCTCGTCTTAGGATTCGGGGCAGTCGCCGGATGCGGGTCCGGATACGTGTTTCCTCCGGGACCGGCTCAGGCCGCTCAAGAAAGGACAGGGGCGATGGCTATGCAATCCTCAAGCGTCTATGACTTCACGCTCGACGACATCGACGGCCAACCGGTGTCGCTCAGCCGATTTCGCGGCAAGGTGTTGTTGCTCGTCAACACCGCCAGCTTCTGCGGGAACACTCCGCAATACGCCGACTTGCAGAAGATGTATGAGAAATACCGGGACCAGGGGTTGGAGATCCTGGCATTCCCGGCCAACAACTTTGGCCAGCAAGAGCCGGGGACCAATGAGGAGATCAAGAACTTTTGTTACACTAAGTACAGTCTCACGTTTCCCCTGTTCGGCAAGATCAGCGTAAAAGGTCCCGACAAGCATCCGCTGTACCGGTATCTGACGGAGCAAAGCCCGTTCCCCGGCGAGGTGGAGTGGAATTTTCAGAAATACCTGGTGGATCGATCAGGGCGGGTGATCGCGCGCTACCATCATCGGACGAAACCGCTCTCGGACGACATCGTCAGGGGAATCGAGACGGCGCTGGCTGCGCAGTAGCGCGGGCGAGAGGCTGGAGGCTTGGGGCGAGAGGTGTGCGCCCTAGCCCTTTACCACTTGCCTCTAACCCTTCTTAAGAAAACTGATGTGCGCGCGATATTCCTGGATCGCCGCAGCCAGGGCCTTGTCTCCCAGAGGAATATTCGCTTCGAGCGCGGCTTCGACATCTTTATCGTCGATCACCACTTCGTAGCGATCCTGCACATTGGTCCGCACGGGTCCCTGCTTGATCTCCCGCGGCAGAAAGACTTCAGTCCAGATTTCTTTCTCAACCAGACACACGTCTTTGAAGCGCTCGTACAAGAGCGCAAGCTTGTCCGGATCCGTCTCCTTCATCTCTCCCTGTCCCTCTGGTCTCAGCCTTCACACGTGGTTTCCTGCGAGCGCTGCCACCGGCAACCTCAATGCTCGTGGCCATGGCCCCCGCCGCACGGTCCTTCCGCCCCGCCGCCCGGCATTTGCGTCGGCGCCGGAATACCCGTGACGTTGAGCGGAGTGGGGTCAGGTCTGGAAACGCCGACCGAGCCGGACCGAGCGGCAAAGGAGGAGAAGACTCGGCGAATCGGCGCGCCGCATTCGCGACAGGCTGTGAGCGGAGCGTCCGACACACGCTGAAGGTATTCCTTTTTCAGAGAACAAGTCGACTGTCGGTCGCATCGTTCGGCCAGGTACTCATAGATCGGCATCGCCCCTCTCCGAATTCGGTGGTCCCAAGGAGAAAGAAAGGTCCGGCGGCCGTCCTACTTTTGAACAGCGGGAGCGACTTGCGCGGGCTGATCCGAAATCGTAAACCGCATCGTGCCGACCTGATTGGCCGCATGGAACGGCTGTTGGCCGAGCGGGGTGATGTAGATCTTCACCAGGTAGTCGCCTTTGGGCCAGGCGCTGTCGGGCCGCTTCAATTCCAGGTACCCGTATCGCGAGTGACCCGGCACTTCCAGGGCATCCTTGCCGATCGGAGTCTCGGAGAGTTTTCCGCCCTCCTCCTCCAGAAACCACTGGGCGCTGAACTGCGCGGGGTCCTCGAGCGGCGCCACTTCAAACACGATGTAGATGGCCGGGGTGTCCGGCGTAAACACCGTTGTGCCGGCCCCGATGGGCTTCAACCGGGGGTCCTGCGTGTACCACCCCTTCCGGCCGAAACTATCCCATTCCTCTTCGAACCCCTTGGCGAACTTGATCCAGACAAAAATAGACTGCGGAACGCCTTTTTTCTGGCTGTCGAACAAGGGGACCGTCGTCGGGTCTACTTCCGTCTCGGACTGTTCCTTGGGTGTCATCAACTCTCTGGCCTGACTGACCGGAGCGAAGCCGATTCCCGTGACAAATGTGGCCAGGCCAAGGACGAGCATCGTCATACGGACTATAGGCGGAGTCGGGCCATGATCGGTGACTTTCATGCCGCACCTCCTTTCCCTTTCCCGGATCGACCGGGCAAACGGTGAGACGTTCTGCTAACTCTTACCAGCCTACTGCATACCCCTGGGCATTTCAATGGTTCGTCGGCCCATGAGGAGTGGTCTGCTATAATGGCGCGGAGGCAGCGTCAGGGGTCCTCACATCGAACGAGCTATCGTGAGCGCTTTTTCAAGGCACCGCGAACGCCGCCGCGACCAAGAGCAACCCGGGTCCCGATCTCGTGGGCATTCCAACCGCTCCCCACAGCCCCGTACTTTCCTTGCCTGTACCGTGACGGATCCATCGACTGTACCCACGCCTGTACGACCTGCCGCGAAGCTCGCCGGCGCTGCAGCGGATGAGCAGGAACCCTCGGACGAGCGCAACCGGAGATATGGCATCCGTGAGGGCGCCTTTCAAGCCGTCGCTCAAGGGGGAGGAGAGAACTACCTGTCAGCCTTCGCGCTCTTCCTGCATGCCACCCCCGTTCAGATCGGCATCCTGTCGTCGCTCCCCCAGCTCATCGGAACCTGGGCCCAACTGGTTTCCGTGAAAGCGTTGAATCACGTTGCTCATCGGAAGCCGCTGATCCTGTTGGGAGCGGCAGGACAGGCCGCTCTGTGGCTCCCCATCCTAATCCTGCCGCTCCTGTTTCCCTGGGCAGCCCCCTGGCTGCTGATCGCCGTGGCGACCATCCAGGTGGCGATGGGGCATCTCGCCATTCCCGCCTGGAACAGCCTGATCACCGATTTCGTGGTTCCGAACGGCCGTGGCGCGTATTTCGCTCGGCGTGCGCGTCTCATGGCGGTCGCCAGCTTCTGCGCGTTGTTCACGGCGGGGCTCCTCCTGGACGCCGGACGATCCTCGGAGGTTCCATGGGTCGGTTTTGCGCTGATTTTCCCGACGGCGGCGGTGGCGCGCAGCCTGTCCGCTTACTGTCTGGCCAAGATCGACGAGCAGGCGGCGCCGGCGCCACGGCGAACCGACGGCCGGTTCCTTGATTTTCTCGGACGATCGTCGAGCGGAGACTTCAGACGCTTTCTGCTGTTCTCCGGGCTCATGCATGTGTGCGTCCTCATCGCCGGCCCGTTTTTCGTCGTGTATATGCTTCGCGACCTCCACTTCAGCTACCTGCAGTACGCCGCCTGGGTGGCCGCCGGCACCTTGGGACAATTCATCGCGCTCAAACCCTGGGGCCGCATCAGCGACCGGTTCGGCAACAAGATGGTGATTGCGGTGACCGGCTGGGCGGTGCCGTTTCTGCCCATGCTGTATCTGCTCAGCACGAACCTGGTGTTTCTGCTTGCAGTGAATTTCCTGGGCGGCGTGATCTGGGCCGGTATGACCCTCGGATTGCAGAATTACGTCTTCGACGCGGTCCGCGCGGAAGACAAAGCCACAGGCGTCGCGGTGACCAATGCGATCAATGCGGCGGGATGGATCGTCGGAGCCCTGATCGGAAGCTGGCTGACGGCCGTGACACCCTCAGCCATCCCCATCGCTTTCTTGCCCTTGGAGCTTCATCCGGTTTCCAACCTTCCAATCGTGTTCCTGATTTCCGGCTTGCTCCGGCTGGCGGTCTCCGCCGGCCTGCTCAATACCTTCCGTGAACCGCGCGCCGTCGAACTCACCTCTCCGAGCCGGCTGGTCCGGGGACTTTCACTGATCAAGCCGCTCACTCAGCTCTTCAGCGGGAAACGTTCGCACGCCTGACGGCGACCGGACTCTGTCGAGAATGGTGCCTACCGCGGCATCGACTCGCCGCCTCCGGCTCGTTCGTGCTCCTCCTGTTTCAGTTTCTCAAAGGCCCGATCGGCGTTGCCGCGGACCTGTTGCGGCGTCGGCTGAATGGGCCCCTTCGGGTGTTCGCTCGCACATGCCGCCCACCAAAGACACACACCGAGCGATAGCACCGCCGCCCCGATCTTCCGCGCCCACCCTCGCGCGCCTCCCTTCATGAGCGATCCTCCTTGTTCGTTGTTCACGATGGGATGAACCGACCGGCCTGCCTACTGAAACGCCAGCCGGAGATTCGCCACTGTTTCGGCTATGCCCCGTTCCAAAGCGGCCCGAGTCAACCGCTGGAAATCCTGCGAATCGGCCGACGCCAAACTCCAGCCGTCGGGCTGCTCTACCCGCGCCGTCACGACGTTGTGAAACACGACTTCCGCGCTCTCGACCCGGATGATCTTGCTCGTCACCGTGTAGGGCGGCAGATCCTCATGGTGCCTGGCCCAGAGCCGCTCTCTCAGCGTGGGGCCCTCGATGCGATAAATCAGGACGCTGTCCACGCCCAGCAACCGGCCGAGGCGGATGGCCGACTCTTCGGACACCGCCCCTCCCACCTGGAACCGTTGCTCGCCCAGCACCGTCGCGAGGTGGAATCGTTCGATGATTCTGAGGGACGGACGCTGCGCTTTGAGCTGAAACGCCGCGCCCTCCAGGCGCAAATAGGCTTCCATCAACTCGCGGTTGGCCGTCTTCGGATACAAGACGGCCAACCGCTGGACGTCGATCGGGACGACGAACGAAGGAGGCAACACCGCGTCGGTGGAAGGAACCGGTGCGGCGGGCGGCACGGGCGTCTGGCAGCCGATCAGCGCGAACACGATCGTACCCGGGAGCAAGCCTGCCAGCGTCGGCGACCGAGCCATGGCGCGCGCCCCTTTGTTGATCGACCTTTCCAGCCCGCCACGACCGCAAGATATGACAACCCATATACATCTTACTCCCCTTCTGAACGGAAAACCATGACGCCTAGCCCACATTATTCATGACGGTTCGTCGCGTTGCACCCGTTGCAGCAGAAGAGCAACGGGTACCCGGGAGTCGCGTCGCGAGACGGGCAAGCGCAGCCGCGAGGGACTGAGGCGTACTTGAAACAGTACGTCGAAGGACTGAGCGGCGAGCACGCCCGCCGCAAGGCCGGGACCCATTGCATCTTGGGGCAATGGGTGCCCAGCAGCGAATCCGCGATTGCAGCAGAAGCGTTCATGAATAATGTGGGCTAGCACGACGTTCTTTGTGACGATGCGCGAAGCCGGCGGGGCGTCTTCCGGTGCAGGGCCGAAGACCGTCATGGTCGACCGATTGACGGAATCGGAGCGCCGGGCTATTCTGCCCTTGTCGACCACGCCGGCGATGTCCCCGGACCGACAACCAACAAGGAGCCCCATGTCGCTTCACGACCGTCTCGCCGAAGACCTGAAACACGCCATGAAGGCCAAGGATCAGCTCCGCATGGACGTCATCCGCATGATCAAGGCCGCGGTGACGAACAAGGAACTGGAACTCAAGAAACACCTGGACGATGCGGAGATGACCCGCGTCATGGCCTCGTTGATCAAGCAACGCAAAGAAGCCGCCGAACAATACGACAAGGCCAGGCGGGAAGACTTGGCCGGCAAGGAACTCAAGGAAATCGCGATCATCCAAAGTTATCTCCCGCGCGCGCTTACGGCGGAGGAGGTCTCTCAGATCATCGATGCCGTCGTCCAAGAAACAGGCGCGACCTCGCCGAAAGACATGGGAACCGTCATGAAAACCGTCATGGCTCGCTTGGCCGGCCAAGCCGTCGATGGGAAATTGATCAGCGACCTGGTCCGGTCGAGACTTCGCTAGCACCTGGTATGAAAATGCGGGTCCTGTCACCGACCAGCCGGGTACCCGTTGCTCCTCTCCGATTGCAACGGATGCAAGCTCGCACCCCGCGCGGTGTAGGGACCCCGCTGCGCCGGGTACCCGTTGCCGGGGCATTCATTGCGGGGGCACCCGTTGCTTCTTCCTTGCAACGGGTCCAATGCAATGGGTCGCGTGCAACGGGTGGGGGGCACCCAGGTCGGCGCCACCCGCATTTTCCATCCTGCAGGGTGGCCCGAAGGGCGAGGGGGACTGCTATACTTACTGAAACTTGATCGAGTCGGGCGATCCGGAACCCGGACGCTCGGTGCGCCGTTCACCCGTGTCCAGCGCCGCTTCACCGGCCTCATCGCGTTCCCCGGTCATGTTCAGAGAGCAGTCGCGCGCATGAGCATTCTGATCGTGGATGACTCCCAGGACCAACGTGTTTTGCTCCAGACCATCCTCCACAGGGCCGGCTATCCGGACGTGGTGACGGCCGAATCGGCCGCAGCGGCGTTGGAGCAGTTGACCGAGCCGTCCGGGCCGCACCCTTCAGCCGTCGATCTGATTCTCATGGACTATCTCATGCCGGAAATCGACGGAGTGGCCGCCTGCCGTCTGATCAAGGCCCAACAATACCTGCAGGACATCCCGGTCATCATCGTGACCGCCAAGAACGACCCGTCGAATCTCAAAGAGGCTTTCGCCGCGGGAGCGACCGATTACATCAACAAACCGGTCAACAGCGTCGAACTGCTGGCCAGGGTTTCATCGGCGCTCGCCCTGAAACGCGAGATGGACTGCCGGAAGGCCAGGGAACGGGAACTCCGCGCCAGCAACGAAGAGCTGCAGCGGGCGCTCCGGGAGGTGAAGACTCTGCGCGGCCTAATCCCGATCTGCGCATCATGCAAGAAGATTCGGAACGACCTCGGATCGTGGCAGCAATTGGAGGAATACCTGCAGGAGCATTCGGAAGCCGAGTTCAGTCACGGACTCTGCACCCCCTGCATCAAGAAGCTTTATCCTGGTGTTTATGAACACTAACTGCTACCATCCGCCTCGGTGGACGTTCCTACGTAAGACGACTTCACGGAATAAGGCACCTCGATGGGCATTTTGATCGTTGACGACTCCCCGGACGACCGTCTCCTCCTGCAGTCGATCCTGACCGCGGCCGGGTATGAAGACATCATCGTGGCCGACTCGGCGGCCTCCGCGTTCCACCACCTCGGATTGGACGGCGGAAGACAGACCGTCGCCCGTGTCGACCTGATCCTGATGGACATTATGATGCCGCAGATGAACGGCATCGAGGCATGCCGCCAAATCAAAGCGGTCGAACGGCTGCGCGATATCCCCATCATCATGGTGACGGTGAAGTCCGATCCGGTCGACCTCCAATTGGCGTTTGCGGCCGGCGCGATGGATTACATCGGGAAACCGATCAACAAGGTCGAACTGCTCACGCGCGTTCGTTCGGTGCTGCGGTTGGTCCACGAAATCGACCGCCGCCGCGCGCGCGAACAGGAACTGCTTGAAGTGATGCGCCAGCTCCAGGAAGCCAACCAGATGCTGCTTCGCCTCTCCTGCCTGGACGGCCTGACCGGCATCACGAACCGGCGTCAGTTCGACGATTTCCTGGACCAGGAATGGCGGCGCGCCGTCCGCGACGCGACCCCGCTCTCCCTGATCATGCTCGATATCGATCGATTCAAATATTACAACGACAGCAACGGCCATCAGGCCGGGGATGAATGCCTGAAGCAGGTCGCCAGCGTCATTTCCAGCGCGGTCAACCGGCCTGGCGACCTGGTCGCCCGCTACGGCGGAGACGAATTCGTGGTCGTGCTCCCAGGCACCAACGCAGACGGAGCCGCCCAGGTGGCCGAAACGCTGCGGCGGAAGATCGAAACGGCGGGGATTTCTCATTCGACCGGGGAGCAGGTCACCATCAGTCTGGGCGTCGCGAGCACGATCCCCGCGCGCGCAGCGTCGCCGACCGACCTGATCAGAGCGGCCGACCAAGCGCTGTACCAGGCGAAGCAGGAAGGCCGCAACCGCACCAAACAGGCAAGCCTCCTCTCATTGGTGGAGGACTCGCACAAAGACTGATCCTGCAGGAACCGGAGCCGTCAGGTTTGTGCCGATCACGAATCACCGATGTCTCACCGCCCTGCCCGACGATGTCCCGCCGCCCTCTCCCGACAGCTTGCGCGTCTGCGGACGTGTGAGTCGTTTCGGCGTCCCGCGCGAATCCCTTGTTTCGTGAGCGCGGCGCCCGGGGAACATCCTCCGGCGGGGCAGGCTCCGGGAAAGACGCCGATCGGCTTGCACGAACGAGAACCGTGAAATCGGTACGATGGCCAGAAAAGTAACCTCCGCCCGCTCGAAACGAACACCGAAACGCGCGACGCTTTCCGATCGTCTCAGGGAAGCGTTGCGGGCTGAACGGGCCGCCCGCAAGCGAGCCGAAGAAGCCTTGCACAGGGTGTCCGCCGAGTTCGCATCGCTCGTTCGGTCGCGCGACGCGGAGCCGGGTCAGCCTACTGCGAAGCCGGGCGGGGACCGCCCCAAACGAAAGCGAGACAACGACAGTCTTAACGCTGCCGAGAAAGAGTGGATGGACCGGGTGCAACGGGCGGTGGTGGAAGGAACCGCCTCCGTGACCGGGAACGAGTTCTTGTCCGCGCTCGTCCGGCATATCGCGCGCGCGCTCGGCGTCAAATACGTATTTGTAACGGAACTGGTGGGCGGCGAATCGTCATGGATGCGCACCCTGGCCGCCTGGATGGCCGACAGGCCGGGCTCCCCAGTTGAATACGACGCGACCAAGACCCCCTGCGAGAACGTCGTCAAACACGGCAAGGCCTATTACCGGAATTCGGTGCGGGAAGCTTTTCCCGACGACAAGTTTTTGGCCGATCTCGGGGTGGTCAGTTATCTGGGAATCGCCATGGTCGACCGGTCCGGCCGCACGATCGGGCACCTCTGCATTATGGACGACAAGCCCATCGACGGCGAACACCGCATTACCCCGATCCTGAAGGTTTTTGCTTCCCGGGCCGCGGCGGAAATCGAGCGCATGCGGAGCGAGGAAAATCTCCATCTCTACCGGGAGATCATCGCGCACGCCGAAGACGCGATCGCGATTCTCGACCTGAAAGGGCGCTTTACCTACCAGAATGCCGCGCACGCCGCGTTGACCGGGTACGCCGACCACGAACTGGTCGGCAAGACCCCCGCGGCCGTCCTGGGACCGGAAGCGTTCGCCGCCATCCTGCAGCGGCTGGCGACCGCAGGAGGTTATCGCGGTGAAGTAGGCGGGCGCACGAAAGACGGAATCGAGAAAACCTTCGATGTGTCGCTGTTTGCCATCCGGAACCCCGCCGGTTCGCCTGTTTGTTACGTCGAAATCACCCGCGACATCTCGGAGCGAAAACGATCCGAGCGTATCGAGCAGCGACGGGCAGCCAGCTTGCAGCAGTATCAACACGCGCTGCTTGAATTAGCCAAGGGCGAAGCCGTCAACGGCGGAGACCTCACGCAGGCATTTCAGGCCATCACCAAGACCGGATGCCGCGCGTTGGGAGTCGAGCGGACCAGCATCTGGCTGTACGATGAAACTCGTTCGAGCATCCGGCTATGCGATCTGTACGAACTGCGTCACGATCGCCACTCCTCCGGAGCCACCCTGTCCGCACGCGATTATCCGACGTACTTTTCGACGTTGGAACACGAAGACCGCGCCTTGGCCGCTCATGACGCGCATCAGGACGTCAGGACCCGGCAGTTTTCCCAGTCCTACCTGAAACCGCTCGGCATCGGCGCCATGCTGGACGCGCCGATCCGTCGAAAGGGACGGGTCGTCGGGGTGCTCTGCCATGAACACGTCGGCGGCCCCCGTCAGTGGACCGCCGAAGAAGAACACTTCGCCAGTTCCCTGGCAACCATCGCCACGCTCGCCATGGAAGCGATCGAGCGACGAGAAACGGAACAGGCGCTCCGGATCGCCAAGGAAGCCGCCGAAGTGGCGAATCGGGCCAAGAGCGAGTTTTTGGCCAGCATGAGCCACGAGATCAGGACTCCGATGAACGCCATCATCGGCATGGCCGATTTGCTGTGGGAAACGGAGTTGACTCCGGATCAACGAAAATATGTCCGCATTTTCAGGCGGGCCGGCGGCAATCTCCTGTCGCTCATCAACGACATCCTCGATCTCTCAAAGGTCGAAGCCGGCCATCTGGAGCTGGAGACGATCGAGTTCGATCTCTTCGAACTGATCGACAAAGCCATCGAGATCCTGGCGATGCGCGCCAACGAGAAAGGCTTGGAGCTCGCCTGCCACGTTTCCCCCGACGTGCCCTGTCACCTGGTCGGCGATCCGAATCGCCTGCATCAGATCCTCGTCAACCTGATCGGCAACGCCATCAAGTTTACGGAACGCGGCTCCGTCGTCGTCCGCGTCCTGAACGACCCTGAAATCAACCGGCTCGGCGCCATCCGCTTCTCCGTCACCGACACCGGCATCGGCATCCCGAAGGACAAGCTCGAGGCCATCTTTGAAAGCTTCACCCAAGCCCATGCGTCCACCGCGCGCCAGTACGGGGGCACCGGATTGGGCCTTTCCATCTCCAGGCATCTCGCCAAACTAATGGGCGGGAGAATCTGGGCCGAGAGCGCCGAAGGCCAAGGCAGCACGTTCCATTGCGTGGTCCGGCTCTCCGCACCACCGCAGCCGCCGAGACCCAAACCGCCTGTCGCCCACGATCTGGCGGGTCTCCGGACGCTGGTGGTCGACGATCATCCGACCAACCTGCTGATCCTGCGCGAAACCTTGACGGCGTGGGGCGCCGTCGTGACGGAAGCCGGGAGCGGCGAGCAGGCCTTGGTTGAACTCCGGCGGGCCGCCGACGCCGGCAGCCCTTACCAGATCCTGCTGCTGGACTGCCGCATGCCCGACATGGACGGATTCGAGGTCGCCGAACGTGTCAAAGGCATGCCGCATCTCGAGGGATTGACGACCATTATGTTGGCCTCCGATCGGTGGGCCGACGATATCGCGCGCACATATGAACTGGGGCTCGGCGGATATCTGGTGAAACCGATCAGGCGATCGGACCTGCTCCAAACCATCAGCATCGCGCTCGGCCGAACGAAAGGCCTGTCGCCCGCGCCTCCCGACCCGCCTTCCGCCGCACCTGCGAGCCCCGCCGATTCGCTGCGCATCCTGCTCGTCGAAGACTCGCCCGACAACCAGCTTCTGATTCAATCGTATTTGAAGCCCACTCCGCACAAACTGGACGTGGCGGAGAACGGGCAGATCGGCGTCGATCTGTTCAAGGCGGGTCGCTACGACCTGGTGCTGATGGATATGCAGATGCCCGTGATGGACGGCT
This sequence comes from Nitrospirota bacterium, assembly GCA_040755395.1. Lineage (NCBI taxonomy): Bacteria > Pseudomonadati > Nitrospirota > Nitrospirota bacterium. The sequence continues at coordinate 354,700 of JBFMAX010000003.1, read as the reverse complement.
ATGCCGCCACCCGCGCGATTCGCCAATGGGAACGGGATCAGCGCCTCCCCGAGACGCCGATCGTCGCGCTCACGGCGTTGGCGCTCAAAGAGGAAGCGGCGAAGATTTTCGAGGCGGGCTGCACCGCCCACATGACCAAACCGATCAAGAAGTCGACGCTGCTCGACATGCTGGCGACGCACATAGGACGCGACGTGACATGATCCGGCACGACCCGACCCCCAAAGAGAAAATCGTGGTCCGCCTGGACCCCGACCTTGAACCCCTTGTGCCCCGGTTTCTTGAGAACAGACGCAAAGACTTCACCGCCATTCAAGCCGCCCTTCAACGGGAGGATTTCGAAGAGATCCGTCTCTTAGGCCACCGGATGAGAGGCGACGGCGGGGGGTACGGCTTCCACGCCATCAGCGAGATCGGAACGGCGCTGGAACAAGCCTCGGCGCAACGCGACGCCGGGAAGATCCGCCGGCACGCCGGCACCTTGCTGGAGTTTCTCGAACGCGTCGAAGTGGTGTACCGAAGATAAGCAAAGTAGGCCTGCCCCTTCGCAGCCCCCGGTCGGAGGTTCAAATCCCGTTCGAATCAAGTGAAAGCGACGGGAGAGGATCATCCGACGCCAACAAACAAACTCGATAAAGCGATGAAGAGCCGCCGGGACTCGCACGCGAGGTAAGGGGTGGCTTCGTGGCTCACGCCACCAAGCCAATCTTTCATCTCTGGACCCCACCCGGCTGTCTCAGCCCGGCAGCTCACCCCCTCCCCACACCTAGCTTTCGTGGCAAGCCAGTGTGTCGGGGACCCCTGCCCCCGCCAAGGCTACGGCGGATTCCGCAACAAATCGATTTCGAAAACTATACCTGTTGCCCGGACCCCCCTGGCCAGCTACGGGGTCAGCCCGTTCTCGTTTCCGGTCTGCCCCGTGCTCAGGCGCTGACCCCGGCCGCGGTTTTCCCGATCATGGGACGACTCGATAGATCGATAAATTGTCTTTATTTTTACGCTATGTGCATTCAGAGTCTTGATTCGTCTCGAATTCTGTATTATTCTTACCTCCATGCTTGTCAGGCGCTACGTATCAGCTAGTCGGATCGACAGCGTTATCGATCTCGAGAAACTACGATCAGGTGGCAAGTCCTGCCTTGAGCGTGACGCCTCTCAGTTTCTTGCCCTCACCTACCTGACGGAAGACCTCCATGCCATGCTCCGGACTCTGAGCCGCAGATTTGCCCAGGAGCGCACCAAAGGCGACGACTCCCCAGGCCTCGTCCTGGCGGAAGGGGTGAAGGGTCAAGGCAAGTCACATGCGCTCCTTCTTGCGTATCACCTTTTCGCCAACCCCGAGCCGGCACGCTCCTGGATGCAGTCTCACGGATACGCATGGGCCCCACCCAATGATGTGATCGTCCTCGTCGAGAAGTTCACCGACCAGTACCTTCCGTTCGATTCGCTTTGGACATACATCGGGGAGAAGCTCGGCGTCGCTTGGCCACAGGAGCACCCACCTTCGCTCAACGAATTACGCGATGCCCTTCGTGGCCGACACGTCCTGCTCATCCTTGATGAACTGGAACGGGGCATCACCAACATCACCGATCCCGCTCGACACAGTCAAAATCTCAGCTTCCTCCAAATGATCTCGGAGGAGGCGAATCGCAGTCGCCAGGTCACCCTTGTCGCCGCCATTTACAATGGGGCCGTCGAGCCCGGAATCACACTGAAACGCATTCCTCGCGTGGAGCTGCGGTTCAGAAAGGCCGAAGATCGAGCAGCCATCGTTCGGCACCGTCTCTTCTCGAACGCAGCGACATACGATCGCAAGGCGGCGGATGACCTGATCCAATCTTACGTCAATACGTGGCGGCGCTTTGGGGTGCAGGTCAAGGACGACTACCTGGCAAGACTTCGCATGTCATTCCCGTTCCTGCCCGAGCTGATTGATTTGATTTTTGCACGCATGAGTGGAGGTCAAGCATTCCAAGGAACCCGCGGCGCGCTGGGCCTTCTGGGCGCCATGCTCGATGCGGCTGGTGCCACAGTTGGTTTGCTCACCGGGGCTCACTGCAAACTCACTGATCAAGCCTGTGCCGACCGGCTGCAGGATCTTGACCCCGCTGGCACAACGATCTCATGTGCGGCCGGGAATCTGCGTGAGCTGAAAGATCGACCATACGCCGAGGCCATTGCATCGGCCACCCTCATCGCGAGCCTTGTGCCGGCCGGTCATGGCCGTGGGCTTACGAAGGACGAAGTCATCCGGCATGTCGCCGAACCGGGGTGTAACCCCAACCAGTTCGAAGCGTCCCTGGAGGCGTTTCTGCGATACGGGTCCTATTTCCACAAGGAGGAGGATCGCTTCTACTTCGACGTGGAAGAGAACGAGAACGCCAAGGTCGAACTGGAGGCGTTGCGTTCTGGAAGCGACGAGGCGGCCCGCCAACAGCTCATAGAAACCTGGTTGAAGGACTTGTTCAAGGACTGGCAGCAGGCCCTCGTGTACACCGATCTAGAGGCAGCCCGTACGGCCCTCAACGCAATGTCCAAGAAAGGTCCACGGTTTGTCTTGGCCCCGCGCCGTTTGTCCAATCCGGAGCGGCATAATCTTTATCGGGGAGTGGACTTCCGCAACCAAGTCCTCTTACTGGAGCCGCGCGATGCACAGGCCAACCACCTGACGAATGCGGATCTTCTCGCAGCCGCTCGGCGTTACATGGCAGCGAATGCCCTAGCGCCGACAGCCAAGAATGCAGAGCGAAGAGACCGCTACGAGAAGATCGCCAGCCGCGAACGGAAGCTGATTTTGGAAACGCTCAAGCAGGCTGGGCTTATCTACACCAGAGTCGAGCAGTGGGCAGACAGCCCGGATGACAGTGCCTTTGAGATCGAACCGCTCGGCCAAGTCACCAGCCGAGAGGAAGTCGTCAACCACCTTCGCACGCAGGTGTATCCTCAAACGTACTTTGTGGAACACATTCGCGACCGTCTCTCGACCCTCCTGGGACAGACCGTGGAGCAGGTGGATCGGCTCTACCGGACCACGTTGGGCTTTCCCGTTCCTCTTAAGGAAGACATGATCGCCGGCGCGATTCGATGGCTCGTCGAGGACCGGGACACTCGTCCGCTTGGTCTGCAGGGACCGCGGGGCCGAAGTTTCTGTGGAGAATCAGTCGATCTAACCCCGGCTGAGTTGGACGAGGCAATCCTGGTTCCGCCCTGGGCGCCAGCGACGCCCTCCACACCGCCAACGCCAACCCCTCTTCCATCCCCGCAACTGCAATCAGGACTCCCAGACCCGTCACCGGGCCCAACTGCAATTCTGGCCCCAGGACTCCAGATCGACGAAGCCGTGACGCCGCCGTGCGGCTCCCTTGCTGAATTGCGCCAGCAGGTGGCAGCGCGGCTCATCGACGTTGACGGTGCCGCTATTCGGCAAGTGAGTTTTCGGATTCTGGCCACAGCACAGAATGTGGAGCTGTCCGGATACAACTCAGCACTCCGTGGCGCATTGAGCGGCACCGGAACCCTCGATGTCCAAATCGAGCTGACGTGCCCAGGACCCATGACGAAGGCCGATGTTGAAGCGAAGTGCGAGCAACTGCCGCAGATTCCACGGGCCTCCTATTCGGCACGTCTACGGCTCTTGCGACGAAGCGAGGTCGCCTCATGAGTTCCACTGCCGGGACATTGGACCGCGCCCTACTCAATGAGCTGACTCGTCCCGGGTTCAGATTGCCCAGGATCGCGCAGTGGCTCATGAACGAGGTGTGGACCATGGATCGCTATCGGGCGACCGGTCAGAAGCCGGCGGAGTATCTGCGCCAGGGCGAAGCCCTGGTCCACGAACGAGAGAACCTTCTCACGCTCGCGGGTGATTCCCTCTACGATGAGCTGGCGGCAACGCCGCTTGTCAGCCGGTCGATCCGTGCCTTTTGGGACCAGTACCCCGGTGCTTCTGTGGTGATCCTGGACGGGTGCTCCCTGCGCGAGTTGCCTCGCCTGGTCGAACTGGCCGATGCATCCGGGCGGCCCGTGCATGAGCGGAGTTACGGGATCGCCGCCGTTCCGAGCGAGACGGAAATGTTCATTGCGCAGCGCATGGGCCTTGGCTTGCCCGCGCTCGCCCCCTCCGTGCTACCTGGACGGCGTGAGCTGAGCGAGCAGGGCATCCGGGCATATTGGATGAGGCAACCGAGCGAGCGGATTGCCATCGAGGACACGCAGGATGCTGTCTTGCTGTGGGCCAGGTTTCCGGATATGCGGTTTATGGACACCCACGCGGCGACGCCCGAGCTGTTCGATTCCATTTGGGACATGATGCAGACAGTCTGGATCAGAACGGTCCAGGCTCTGCCCTCATCGAAGCCGGTGCTCGTCACGAGCGACCACGGGTACATCTTCCTGGGGCAGGGGTTGAGCGAGCCCAAACTGAACGGCGTGGATAAACCGCTCGATGGAAAACGGTTCCGAGAGTTTGCCCAAGGTGAAACGTTGCCGGAGAAGAGGCCGGGTTTGTGGATCGATCCAGCGAGGCGGCTCGCCGTGGTCGCCGGTCGCGTCCACAACCGCCCGCAGGCCCCGTCCTCGAGCAACTCTCTGTACCGCCACGGCGGGCTCAGCCTCATGGAAATGCTGACCCCGTGGCTGGTGCTAGGCCCAAAGGAGCGAGGAGCATGAAACAAAAAATCGGAACCCTCATTGAACAAGACATCATGCGATTGGCCAAGCGGAAGGCGGCCGAAGAAGGCCGGTCGCTGAGCGATCTGATCCAGGACGCGCTGGTGCAATACCTCCGAAAGGAGCCCGCGACGCCAAAGGAACGGAAACTGGCGTACCAGCTTTTTTGTGAGCGCCCCATGAAAATTCCCCCGGAAGAACTGCGCCACCTGCTCGCCGAGGATATGTGGGAGCTATGAATCTCGACGACATCCCGCGCGGGAGCCACTGCGTGTTGGACACCAATATTCTGATCTACGCGGAGGATGCCGCCTCCCTGCAAACCCAGCGGCTCTTGCGGCGAATCGAGGAGCGCGATGTCACCGCTGTGTTGCCTCAACCGGTGTGGCAGGAAACCATGCACCTGCTCATGGTCAAGGAAGCGATCATGCTCGGGCATGTACGCGGGCCAAACCCCGCTCGCCAATTGGCCGGGAAACCCGACGTGGTGAAACGGCTGAGCCTGTATCGCGAGAAGGTCAGAGCGCTCGTGACCCTCGGCATCGGATTTGAGCCTTGCCATGAAGCCGACCTCATGAGTCATGCCCTGGAGATCCAGGAGCGTTATGGGTTGCTGACGAACGATTCCTTGATTGCGGCGATCGCCCTCCGAATAGAGGCGGACGCGGTCGTATCGGCCGACGTGCGCTTCCGAGTCGTGAAAGGATTGAAGGTCTACGCGCCATCGGATCTGAAATTGCCCTCTGCGTCATGAGCCGGGAAGGGAAAATGGGGACAGGCACCGAGGGAACCGACGCCCTTCTGAAGGAAGCGGGCCCGCCGGAGGTGAGCCAATTCCCCAGTGTCTCTCCCCTTTGCGCCGGAGCCAGTCCCCAGTTGCAGGGCAAGCGCGCGATCGAGGTCGGATTCCCCATCGTCGAAATCAATCGGCTGGCCGTCCCCGAGCGGAATTCTTTCAAGCCGATCTACCAGATGCACAAGTGGTTCGCGCGGCGAGCATCCTGCGTCTTCCGCGCGATCCTGCTCGGCACGCTCAAGCCGGCCCTTCAACCGGACGGCACGCCGACCGACCTGATGGCCGAGTTCTACAAGGACCACTCGAACGATCCCGACACGAAGGATAAGGTGATTCTCGATCCCTTCATGGGCGGCGGGACGACGGTCGTCGAGGCGCTCCGTCTCGGCTGTCGGGTGATTGGGATCGATCTCAATCCGGTCGCCTGGTTCATCGTGAAGACCGAGGTCGAGCCGGTCGATCTGGACGCCCTCAAGGCCGCCTACGAGCGGCTGGCGGCCCGCCCCGTGGCATGGAACGGCGGACGACCTCTGAAGGACACTCTGCTGGGCCTCTACAAAACCGAAATCGCCGAGCATCTCGAAGCCGACGTCATCTATACCTTCTGGGTCAAGTCGGCCATCTGCACAGACCCCAACTGCCGCCGGGAAGTGCCGCTCTTTAAGGACTACATCATCGCGCAGAAGGCGCCGAAGATCCGGTACCACCGGGATGCCGTCTGCCCCGCCTGCAAGAAGACGTTCGATTGGGAGGTGGATGTGGCCTCGTTGATTGCGGAGCCGGCGCTGATGGTAAACGCACCACGCGGCAGCGCAGGCGAAGGACGTTCGACGCAACTCTGGACCTATGCCCCGGAGCCGCCAAAGTCGAGAGGACGAGGCGCCCCCCAGCAGACCGATCTTGAATGTCCGCACTGCCGCAAGGTCGTCCGTGTGCAAGTCCCCAGCGCCAAGAAGCACAGCAAGCCCGTCCAGCTCACCGTGCTGCTGTGTCCCGCCTGCGAAGCCGTCTGGCAGTGGCGCGGGCCTTTGCCGGATGGAGAGGTGGAATGTCCCAGTTGTCGGCATGCCTATGACCCACGGGAGGGCAATGTGCCGGAGAAAGGCAAGTTCCAGTGCGTGTGCGGCCAGAAGGACGACATCATCGCGAGCATTCGGACGCTTCCGCAGGATCAGCGCCTGCCCATTCGCCCCTATGCACTACAGGCCTACCTGCCTCCACGTGAAGCCGAGCCTGATGATGAAGACGATGGGCAAATCTCTCTCCTTGCTGGGTCCGCTATGCCCCCTCTCCCCTTGCGGGAGAGGGCTGGGGTGAAAGGGGCAGTCCCCGTCGGGCTTCTCATTCCCGACAACGGCAAGTTCTTCAAACGCTTCACCGTCTCCGACATGAGGCGGCTTCAGCAGGCCGAGACCCTGTGGGAACGGCACAAGGAACGCTTGCCCTATCCTAAGAGCGCAATTCCATCAGGTGCCGAAACTAATCGGCTGATCGAACACCATTACAACTCTTGGTCCGACATGTTCGCACCCCGGCAACTGCTGGCCCTGAGCACGCTGCTCCAAGGCATCATGGCGGAGGAGGATCAGACGCTGAAGGAAATGCTGCTGTGCGCGTTCTCAGCTACGCTAAACAACAGCAACCTGTTTAGTCGCTACCACAGGTTCACTTATCGAGAAGGAAAAGTCGAAGGTGTTTTCGCTAGGCATGACTTTCAGCCGAAAACGACAATGTGCGAGTCAAATGTCTTAGGAGTCCAGCATGGCTATGGTGCGTTCCTGCACAATTTCCAGAAGTTAATCGAGGGCAAAGGCGACTTTTCAGGTTCTCGCGATGCTTCTATTACCTCTGGGGATGCAGTGCAACTTTACACGCCGGGTTGTGCTCATGTCGTCACAGACCCTCCATACGTGGGAAACGTTAACTATGCGGAACTGGCCGACTTCTTCTATGTATGGCTTCGCCTTGCCCTGAAGGAACGTTATCCCTATTTCGCACCTGAGTACACACCAAAGGCTGACGAAATCATTGAGAATGCGGAACGAGGCAAGGACCAAGAGCACTTTTTCCGGGACCTTGCAACCGTATTTCGGCAGGTGCATGAGAGTTTGCCCGACGAAGGCCTCCTGGTATTCACGTTTCATCACACTGATCAAGAGGGTGTGGTATGGGAAGGATTGTTGGAATCACTCTGCCAGACTGGCTTTGAAATCGCCGCTGTCTATCCAATTCACGCCGAATCCGAAACGTCACTCCATTTAATGGAAAAGGAAAACATCTCTTACGACCTTATCCACGTCTGCCGGAAGCGGCGCGAGGATCCTAGCTCTCGGTCGTGGGCCGGCATTCGGCAGGAGGTGCGCCGAAAGGCCCGTGAGGAGCTGCAGGCCATCGAGCGCGGGCGGTACGGGAACCAGCCACTGCCTGAACCAGACGTCCGCCTCATCTGCATCGGCAAATGCCTCGAACTCTACAGCGCCCACTATGGAAAGGTGCTCGACCACGAAGGCAAGCCACTGCCCTTGCACAAAGCGCTCCAGGACATCTCCGCCATTGTGGACCAGTTGGTCACACGGGATCGCCCCTTGCCGGCTGAATTGGAAACCGTGGATGCCATCTCCTATGTCTGGCTGAGGGTGCTGGCGCCGATCCGGCGCGAAATCACGGTGGACGCGGTGAGCAAGGCGGTCCGGGGCATGCAGGTGAGCGTGGACGATCTGAAAGATGCGGGTCTTTTGGTTCGAGGCCGCGCGGGGCGGGGACGAACCTATGAGGTCAAGCAGCCAAGCGAGCGCCTCGACGAATTGGTACGGCGCTATCAGCCCGTACTGATGGGCAGGCCCGGGCAGGGTGAGCTGTTCACAGGCGAAGGGGAAACCATTTCGCATGACATGCCGCTTGTCGATCTGCTGCATCTCGTCATCGGTCTCGCTACCGCTGGGGATTCGGTGGTGCCTTGGCTTGAACGGTTTGCCGGCCTCCGGCGCCAGCTTCGGGCCGCGCTCAGCTTTGTCCGAGCACTCCGAGCCGACTGGAAGGAGCCGATTGATCGGGTGCTAGCGCTCATCGAGGGAGCGCCGCTCCTCCGGGTGATGGAGGAAGGTTGATGCCGGGGTACCACTTAATCGAGGAACGGATGCTCAAACCCTTTCACCCGGACGGCATCGAGCCGCATCCCAACCGCAAGGGCTTTCTCGACTACCTGCGTGAACTCCGGCAGGAGGCGTTTCCGTTTCCGCGCGGCTATCGGCTGCGGGTCGAAGGCGTGGAGGACGTCTTGTTGGCCGCCGGCGACAGGCTCCAGGAGGTTGAGCGGTTCATCCACGCCATATTGGCGGGGCGCGCCAATGAGTTGGATGCGGTCATGGGGACGAACGTACAGGTGATCTTCCGGCCGCACCTCCAACTGGCCGATGATTTTTGGGTGGAGGCCGGCCTCAATCGGCATTTGAGCCTTCGCCGCATCTTCGGCACACCGAGCCGGCTGCCGGGACCGAACGGCACCGAATTCTTTTTCGTGGGGTTCAATTTGACATGAGCGAACGACTCGCCAGTTACCGCGTTGAAGCCCCTGTCGCGCCAAACGACAAGGTGCGGGTGCCTTCCCACCCCGAGTTGGGCGTGGGCGAAGTCCTGCGCATCGCCGAGACTGCCGGTTTTTATCAGGCCGACGTGGTGTTCGACACGCCCGGTGGGCGGCGGCTTGAGGTTTTTCCGGTCGAACTGCTGGAGAAGACCGGCGATCTCTGGCAGCGGCTGGCCGAGGGTGCATTGGATGATCCGACGAGCTATCGGGTGAAGCAGATTGCCCTGGATCTCGCCCATGCCAACTCCGGCGGCGAGCTCTCCGCCAGCCGGGTGAACCTGCTGCCCCACCAGATTCTGCTGGTCCATGATCTGGTGGCCACCGCCGAGCGGCGGGTGTTGATCGCGGATGAGGTGGGTCTGGGCAAGACCATCGAGACGGGTATGCTGTTGCGTGAACTTCACGCGCGCGGTGAAGCGGATCGTATTCTCATCGTGGCGCCGGCCGGATTGGTCAAGAACTGGCAAAACGAATTGCGCGACTGCTTCCGCATGCATTTCTCCATTCTTAATCATGATTTTACGGACTATGGTGCCGCCTCCTGGGAGACGCATTCCTGGGTGATTGCCTCTATTGATACGCTCAAGCAGCCACGGAGGATTCAGCGGCTGCTGGCTGCGCCACCCTGGGACGTCATCGTCTTCGACGAAGCGCACCATCTGTCACGCACCCGATCCGGAAAGAAGACCGTCACGACCCAGAACTACAAACTCGCGGAAGCGTTGCGGAGCCATACCCGTGACCTGCTGTTCCTGTCCGCCACCCCGCACCAGGGGAACCCCTACCAGTTTTGGTCCTTGATCCAACTGCTCAACGACCAGCTCTTCGCCAGTCCCGACGAGCTCAGCAACCATCGAGGGATCCTCGCTCGGGTGATGATCCGCCGGACGAAGCGGGAGGTCACGGACGCGAGGGGCAATCCCATCTTTCGCCGCCGCCAGGTGCACACCGAGCGGTTCTCGCTCGCGCCCAGAGAGCGGGAATTCTATGACCGCCTTAGCGAGTACCTGCGTGAGGGATACACGGCCGCGGGGATCGATCAAGCCAGGACCACCCGTCAGCAGCGCGCCATCGGCTTTGTGATGGCTACGTTCCAAAAGATCATGTCCTCTAGCCCGCGCGCGATTCGCCAGGCGCTGCGTCGGCGTCTCCTGGTCTTATTGGCCCGGAAGCAACTCGCGCTGGAAGCCAAGCGGCGTGCTGGGGCAGCCACCAGCGAAGCGATTCTCAAGATTCAAGATGAAATGCTCCAGCTCGCCCACGCCATTCTTGGTGAGCAGGCGAGCGACCACAGCGATGCCGAGGCCTATGTGCTGCGCATCCGCCGGCGTCTCTTGAAGCGGATGGAGGAAGATTACGAGACCACGGAGTGGTCGCTGGATGGCGACGAGGAAGCGGAGGAGGGCGTGTATGCCGAAGCCGACATCCCACAGGAAATCGAGAAGGTGCGGGAGCTGATCCGATTGGTTCCCCAGGGACCCGACCGGCGTTTTGACACCTTGTTGCGCGCCATCAGCGAGCTCTCCCGGCAGAACCACGACGAGCGATTTGTCATCTTTACCCAGTACCGAGACACGTTGGCGTTTCTGTCTGAAGAACTTGGAAAGATTTATGGACCATCCCGCATCGCCCGGATCATGGGCGGGCCACTCGAAGACAAGATCGCGGCCATGGAATCCTTCTGGGCTCCTGATGGGGCTCGGTTTCTGATCTGCACCTCGGCGGGTGGAGAAGGGATCAACCTGCAGATCGGCCATATCGTCTTCAATTATGACCTCCCGTGGAATCCCATGGCGGTCGAGCAGCGGATTGGCCGGATCCACCGCTATGGGCAGGAAGAAACTGTCCAGGTCTATAACTTGTTGGCGGAAGACACCGTGGAAGAGCACATCTACGGGCTGCTTGAGCACAAGTTGAGCGACATCGCGCGCTCTATCGGCAAGACAGACGCGCACGGCCGCCCGCTGGAAGATTTTCGCAGCGACGTGCTCGGCTACCTCGGAAGCCATCCAGACTATCAGGACCTGTATAAGCGCGCCCTGATGGATCGTGATTACCGCCGTACGGAGGCAGAGCTACAACGCATGGTCGAAGAAGCGCTGCGAGCCCGTGAAGCACTGGATCGTCTCGCGCAGGACATCGGCCATTTCAACCTGGAGCACTACCGGACTCTAGAGGGACGATATTCTCTACCTGAACTTGGCGAATGGCTGCGCAAAGCCATTCTGAAACTCGGCGGCGGGGCGATTCCGACCGGTGACTTTTGGACGTTCATTTGTCCCGAGCCTTTGCAGCGAAAGTACCGCCTGCTCCCCAGGTACGAGAAGGTCTGTTTTGACCGAGACCTCGCTTTGCGGAACCGCGGATGCGAATTGGGCGGCATGGGGCACTCCCTGGTGGATGCGTTGTTGGAAGAGACACGGTCTGCCACCTTTGCCGGCGATGTGGCCAACTTGCAGACTGGACAGCTATGCGCTCGGTACCTCGTCCGCCGCCGCGACGAACACGGGGGCATTCAGAGTCGCGTGATCACGCTGGCCTATGATCCTGCAAGTGGGGATGTCACAACGCTTCAGCATTTTCCAACCGACCTGCCCGCATCAAGCGAAGCGCAGCAGGCAAGCGAAGGGAGCGGACCGGTTGAGACGCCGATCGATCTGGGGCAGGCCAGACCCGCAATCGAGAGTGCACTGGAAGCCGAGATCAATACCTGGCTCCCCAGCCGGCAGTCGAGGATTGGGTTGAACATTTCATTGGTTGGGCTCAATATGTGACTCCTCGCGGCACACCACCATCAAGAGCCGGCCGGATACGATGCACTCCCACCTTGTCCATCTCAAGCGGGAAGGCCGCCGGTTGACCCCAGACCCTGGCGCGCCACCAAGCGCGTGGCCACCGCCTACCGGCTTACGGGCCAATGGCTCGCGCTGGTAGAGTATCGCGGCTCGGGCTGGGAGCGCATCTTTTGCGCTGGCTGGCAGGCACTGCTTCCTTGGCAACGACTCCGCCCTCTTATGCGATTTGCTGTCTTGATCGATCGGCACGGGGACAGCATCGAGGCGGATTGCCCCCTCGCCACAGGGTCATGCTAGGCTTCGTAGCATGGCGCTCTTCCAAGAGCCTCGTGCCTCCAGGACGCACCCAACGTGCTCTCGGGATGCGGAATCCCTCCGATCTCCGGTTTCCCACAGCCTTCGTGCCGAAGAAATATGCTGGCAGAATGTCCCCTCACGAATCTGCCTTGAGCCAAAGTGAAAAGCCGATGCCTCACACTCTTGCCTGCCCAGACAGCGAATAACCAACACATGCCTGTTCATCCAAATTCGCCCTTTTCGCTGGATGTAGTGGTGCTCTGAAAGAGAGCCCTTCTTACCCATCAATTGTGAAGGCGTTCTACTTGTGTCACTGCAGGGGAGCTGAATCTTGGGTATGGTGAATTTTGGTGGGCCGTGTAGGGGTCGAACCTACGGCCCGCTGATTAAGAGCGTAAACAAGCCGTTTTTTGGTAGGTTCGCTGTTGCAACGGCTTCCCTACTTTTCTCAGAAAAACCAGGTGCTTGGTCGGTTTCTATTGGGTCAATGGATTCTAATGGGTTCTAAGGTTTTTGAAAGTTTCTAGCACAATTTTAGCACGGGTATTCTGTGCAAGTCTCTTCCAAGAACCTCATCACGGCAGAGTCTGGTTGGGGTTGACAAATACACATAATGTGTTGTATTTTGTCAACCTGCCTTGTATCGATGTCTCATCAAAAAATCATCGCTCATCGCCTGAGGCGGCTGAGAATGTCACGAGGCCTTTCGCTGGATGCGCTTGTTGCGTCCATGGGCCATGTTGTCACGAAACAGGCGCTTTCAAAGTATGAGTGTGCGAAGGCGAGCCCATCGCCAATTGTTCTGAACAAGCTTGCCGATACCTTTAAGGTGAAGGCGTCTTATTTTCTGAGAGAGCCTCAAGTCAGTGTTAAGTTCATCGGCTATCGAAAGGCTTCGACTTTACCTAAGAAAGATCAGGGAAGAATTGAGAGCCTTGTGACCCAGGTCTTGGAGGATAGAGTGAATCTTCAGGCCATGACAGGATGGCCGAACGGGAATCATTTGCCGATCCATGCACATCGTATTTCAAAGATAGAAGATACTGAGCGGGCTGCTGAAGAATTACGTGCGAATTGGAACCTTGGGCAGGATCCAATTTCAAGCATGGTTGGTATGCTCGAAGATCATCACATTCATGTCATCGAGATTGATGCCATCGACAAGTTTGATGGCATTTGCGCGGTGGCTGTTGATGAAGCCACCCAGACTCAAGCAGCAGGCCTCGTTACGTCCAAAGGCGTGTCTGGAGAGCGGCAGCGACTGAGCCTTGCGCATGAATTAGGCCATCTTGTCTTGAAGATAGGGCATAACATTGATGAGGAGCAGGCGGCATTCCGGTTCGGAGCAGCCTTCCTTGCTCCTGCACAAGTGGTCTATCGTGAGATTGGTACTAAGCGGGACACTATTCTTAGTGAAGAACTTCTGCTTTTTAAGAAGCGCTTTGGAATGAGCATGCAAGCTCTTGTTCGACGACTGTTCGATTTGGGCATCATCTCAGAGGGGTACTACCGACATTGGATGATGCTCATAAACCGCTTGAAATGGAAACGGAAAGAGCCGGGTGAATTGGAACCTGAGCAATCACAATGGCTTCGGCAAACAGCGCTTCGAGCCTATGCAGAGGGACTGATTACCCGTGAAGAAGTCGAAAGGTTGCTTGGTGAGTCTCTTGATGTTGAGGAACCGCTCTCCCTCATCGAACGACGAGCTTTCATGAAGTTGCCGCTTGAAGAGCGCAGACGGATTTTGTCTGAGCAAGCAGAAAAACTGAAGTCGCACTATTCGCAGGGCGCAGACAGAAGCGATCTCCAGAGTGGAGACTTCGTTGAGTACTAACCCCCCATCGCCTAAGCGCGGTGAAATCTGGCTCGTCAACTTAGATCCGACCCTTGGTTCTGAAATAAAGAAAACACGGCCGGCTGTCATAGTCAGTTCCGATGCGCTGGGTCGGCTCCCTCTCAGGCTGATCGCCCCCATTACTGAATGGAAAGATCATTTCAAGGGAAGCATCTGGCATGTCCGGATTGATCCTGACGGTAGGAACGGTCTCTCAAAGACTTCTTCTATCGATGCCTTGCAACTCAGGGGAGTGGATACTTCCCGGTTTATAAAGAAGTTTGGGAATCTGCCATCGACGGTGATGGAAGAACTTGTGGCCGCAATTGCCGCAGTCGTCGAATATCAATAGTCTCCACGTACCTCCCAAATGAAGGACGCATCGGCAGCATTGGAAGGGAATGGCAAAGACAATAACAGCAGGTTTCGAGCAGCTCCGGGTAAATCTGGAGATAACTGGGCTTCAGGCCACAACTGTGTCGACTCGCCAGATAAATATTCGTACTGCTGTTGAGCAAAGGCTAACCGTTCTCACGTCGTTCTTATCAGGACCCTACAAGCGATCTACGATGATGGATCTTTTGAAATCCTCAGATGCGGATGTTTTCGTTGTCTTAGATCCTCAATACTTTAAAATATTTACGCCAGCAGGCTTGCTCGATAAGGTCCGAACGGTAATGTCACAATTTCGAACTTTTCAAGCGGCCATCGTTTCGTATTCGAAGAAGCTCGCGAGAAGGTTCGTTATAAGATCGCCGATCCTGCTAGATTTGGTGGCCATATCAATCCGCTCAATACGGTTGGCACGGTGGAAGACGCTGTGAGTAGATTTTCGACAGCGCATGATCAAGCTATCAAGGCTGAGGCCTTTGAGTCCAATGGGCGCATTGAAGCGGCTTTTGTCGAGTGGAAAAAGATCTTCGGCAACTATTTCCCAGCGTATGGATGAGGAGCTTCCATGGCTACATCCTTAGTTGATGAAATGCATGTCGAAGCGAGCCGAATCGAAGAGGATGCTCTTTATTCAGCCAAAAGCCACTTCGAGGCCGGTCGTGCTTGGGGGAATGTGCATCTAGGACTTGGTATCCCGACCGTGGTAATTGCGGCGATCACAAGCGCCTCGGCTTTCAAAGAAGAAATTGTTGCGGCCGGTGTCTTGGCTATCGCAGCCTCCGTTTTGTCGGCGATTCCGACATTCTTGAATCCAAGCAAGCGGTCACAACTGCACCACCAAGCAGGGGCTAAATACAACTCACTTCGGAATCGAATCCGCATGTTTCGAGATCTCGATCCGAAGTCAGAAGCAGGGGAGACTGATTTGTTGAAATTGCTCAAGTCGCTTGCTCAAGAGCGTGACGACCTCAATTTATCGAGTCCCCAAATTCGAAGATTCGCTTATAAGCGGGCGCACTGTGGCATTGAATCCGGAGAAGCGGCATATAAGGTCGATTCACGGTAGTTCTAAAGGAAGCCCCCGGAAGGCCGGAGGCTTCCCAGTGAAGCGGCTCAGCGCTTCATGGCATGAGCAGCGATCCACTCCTTGGCCTGCTGGGCCACGGTGACGAGCGCCTCCAGGTCATTGAGACCGAACGAGGTCCCGTTGCGCCATTCCCCGGAGTGATCCTTGAACGGCCAGGAGAAGGTCGTTGCGGATTTAAGATTTAAGGGGTCGTTTAAGATTTAAGGGGTCGGGAGTCTTTTCTGAGGCGCGTGGAAGGGGAATGGGCGCACGCAAGGGGCGTGACAGGCGTTCAAGTAGACCGAGTGCGAGGATCAGCGGCCTTGTGACTCGAAGAAAATTCGAACGCGCTGCTAGAGAGCCCACTCTCTCCGAACCTCCCTGTCGTGGGTTCGACTTCTCAGGAGAAAGCTCACTGGTGGGATGTCTCCGGCGGCGTCACATGACGAGAAACCGCAAACGAGCCGCCGGCTCAACCGAAGGGTGGTTTGGTGGA
This sequence comes from Nitrospirota bacterium, assembly GCA_040755395.1. NCBI lineage: Bacteria > Pseudomonadati > Nitrospirota > Nitrospirota bacterium. Next base: position 338,763 of record JBFMAX010000003.1, on the reverse strand, counting down.
GGGCAGGGGATTTGAACCCCCTCCGTCGCCGGTGCGACCCTGAAGCCTGTCTCACCGCCTCCTACGAAGGGGGCCAGCCCCCTTGTACGATCCCCACGAAGAGGGCACACCCTCTTCGAAACTCCCTGTCGTGGGTTCAACTCCCCTGCGGTGGGTTTTTGGTGGAGGGCAGGGGATTTGAACCCCCGACCCCGACGTTGCGAACGTCGTGCTCTCCCAACTGAGCTAGCCCCCCACCACGCAGCGAGCGAGTAGCGAACAGCGCATAGCCAACAGCGCATCACCCTGATGCTTCGAGCTACCGGCTGTTCACTATGAAAAAGCGAGCGCCGACCTTTTGACCGCAGGCTTTGCCTGAGCGGGATGGCTCGGGCTTCTCGGCTGCGGAGGAGACGGGGAGGAAGAGCGGCGCTCGCCAATCTCCCAACTGGCGCGAATTATACACGAGCGCCGAGCGGGACTCTACCGGAAGTTAATTGAGCGAGTCGGCGATGCCCCACTCCGCCAACGCTCGTTCGTTCAGGATGCGTTCGAATCGAGGCCGCAGCACCAATTCGAACACGTGCTCCTTCCCCGGGAAAAGATCGAGAATTTCAGCTTTCGTCTGTTCGATCAACGCCACCGCTTCCTCTCGGCTCAGTGGCGTAAACCGCAACCGCCAGCAGGTAAGATCCACGCGGAGGCGGAGCCGCAGCATCCGAATCTGCTCCTCACGAATCTCAGCCGGACTCGCCATGGATCTACACGGGATTCCGCAGCGCCCTCACCTCGTCTACGGCAGCATCGACCACGCGGACGCGGCGGCCTTCGACTTGCAGACGGCCTTCGGCAAAGAGCTGCACCGCTCGCGGATAAATCCGATGTTCCTGCTCCAGGATCCGCGCGGCCAGGGTTTCGGGAGTGTCCCCGTCCAGCACGGGCACTGCAGCCTGAATAATAATGGGACCCTCGTCCACCCCTTCGGTCACAAAGTGGACCGTACAGCCGGCGATCTTGACCCCCCACTCCAAGGCCTTCTTCTGCGCCTCCAGGCCGGGAAAGGCCGGCAGCAGCGACGGATGAATGTTCATCATGCGGTTCTCGTACGCGTTGATCAAAACGGGCGTGACGATTTTCATGTACCCTGCGAGGAGAACCAATTCGACTTCGTATTTCCGCAGCGCGTCCAGAATGGCGTGGTCGTAGGCCTCCCGACTGTCGGGCCGGCCGGCAAAAGACTTGGGATCGAGAAACACATCGGGCGCTCCGTGCTTCCTCGCCCGTTCCAGCGCCTGGGCATCCTGCTTGTTGCTGATCACCACAGCGATCCGAGCCGGCAGCGCCTCGGTTTCGATCGCGTCGATGATCGCTTGAAGGTTCGATCCCCGGCCGGAGGCCAACACTCCCAGACGGAGCGGCGTGGTCCGGTTACCCGACATATTCGACCTGTTGGTCTTCCGGCCCGGCATCCACGATCTCGCCGATCCGATACGCGGGATCCCCCAAATGAACGGCGCGGGCGATCACCCCTTCGGCGGCCGGCGGCGGCACGATCAGAATCAGCCCGATCCCCATGTTGAACACGCGATACATCTCGTCTCGATCAACGCGTCCGCGTTCCTGAATCGCTCCGAAGATCGCCGGCACCGGCCAGGCGCCACGGCGGATTCTCGCCCGGCATCCTTTGGGCAACACCCGCGGCAGATTGTCCGTGATGCCGCCGCCGGTGATATGCGCCATGCCCTTGATGGAGAACTCTCGCGCGAGCGCCAGGATTTGCTTGGCGTAAATGCGCGTCGGCGTGAGCAACGTCTCACCGAGCGGGTGCGCCAATTCGGGTAAACGGCTGTCCACCTTCAATCCACATTCGTCCAGCAGCACGCGGCGTACCAGCGAATAGCCGTTGCTGTGCAGGCCCGAGGACGCCAACCCGATCAGCACGTCGCCGGGAGCGATGTCTCTTCCGTCGATCAACTTCGGCCGGTCCACTACTCCGACCGCAAAGCCGGCCAGATCGTATTCCCCTTCCGCGTAGAAGGACGGCATTTCGGCGGTCTCCCCGCCGATCAACGCGCAGCCCGCCTGCCGGCAGCCCTCCGCGATGCCGCGCACGATCGCCTCGGCCTTCGAGACGCTGAGTTTCCCGGTCGCCAAATAGTCGAGGAAAAAGAGCGGCTCGGCGCCGCTGACCGCGACATCGTTCACGCACATGGCGACCAGATCGATGCCCACCGTATCGTGGCGGTCCATCAGGAACGCGATTTTGAGCTTCGTGCCGACGCCGTCGGTGCCCGAGACCAACACCGGATCCGTGTACCGATCCGCCGGGAAGCGAAACAGCCCGCCGAAGCCGCCCAGATCGGTCAGTACTTCCGCCCGAAAGGTGGACCGGACGAGCGGCGTGATCCGGCGCACGAACTCGTTGCCGGCCTCAATATCCACTCCGGCTTGGCGGTAGGTGGTCATAGGATTCGTGCTGAGTTATGAGCGCTGAGTTGAAGGCATCATCCTAGCCGGTCAGCGCGGCAGATGGATGATACCGGAGGAGCACGGGCGGGTCAACGAACCAACTCCACCAACGTTTCCAGGTGCGCGGTCTGAGGAAACATGTCGAAGGGCTGCACCCGGATGATCTGATAGCCGCCGGCGCGGAGACGGGCCAGGTCGCGCGCCAAGGTGGGCGGATCGCAGGACAGGTACAGCAGCCGGGAAGAACCAAGACGGATCAGCCCTTGCGCGCAGGCTTCGCTTAACCCGGTGCGCGGCGGATCGACCAGCGTTACGTCATACTCTTCGGAATGCACCGTCTCCAAAAACGCCTCCGCCGATTCGGGCCGGAACCGGCAACGCCCGACGTGGTTGGTCTTCGCCGCATGCCGTGCGTCGGCCACGGCCCAGGGGTTCCCTTCCACCAGTGTCACCAGCGCGCCCCGTTTCGCGATCGGCAACCCGAGCGTCCCGATTCCAGCGAACACTTCGAGCACGCGCAGACCGGGGGCCGGCGCCGCCCATTCGGCAACCGTCCGCGAAAGCGTCTCGTTCAGCGCCCAGTTGGCCTGCATGAACGACCGCTCGCTGATGCGAAAAATCAGATCGCCGAGCCGATCGGCAACCCAATCCTGACCGGTCACCCACCGTGCTCCATTCCGGCCGATGACGACCTGCCCAACGACGTTCGGCCCATCGCTCCACAAATCCCAGAGTTCGCGAGCCTGTTCCCGTGTGGCCGGCCCGGTATGACAGACGAGCAGGATCGAGCCGAATGCGACCGAATATTTGACCTCCAGCGTCTCCAGCCGCACCGGCAAGCTCCGGTGAGCGGCCAACCGCTCGCTCATCAGTGCGACAAGACGGCGGACCGCCTCAGGCGTCAGGAGACAACATGACGCTTCAACCGGTTTGTGCGAGCCCTCCTGATGGAAACCCAGTGCAAACCCGCTTCGCTGACGAAACACCGTGAAGCGGACCGAACTGCGGTATCCATATGCGCTCGGCGAAGGAATGACCGGAGCGATGTCGTCGACCTTCAACTTCCCCACCCGCGCCAAGGTCTCTCCCAGCACCTCGCGTTTCAGCTCAAGTTGCGCCTCATACCGGATATGCTGCAGTTGGCATCCACCGCAGGTCTCATAGACCGGGCACGGCGGCACGACCCGGTCCGGTGACGCCTGCACGATGTCCCTGATCGCCGCCTCCTGATAGCCTTTTTTCGACGCCTTGCCGATGACCGCCACAGTCTCCGCCGGAATCGCCCCGCGCACGAACAACACCTGTCCGTCATGCCTGGCCAGTCCCTTCCCGCCCTGCACCAGCTTTTCGATGGTGACCGTCACCGGTTCGTGGCGCATGAGTTCTGCCATTCAGACCTCGACCAATGAAGCGATTTGCTCACTACTCCATCACCCACTCAACTCCCGACTGCAGCCGCCAGGACAGCGGTCAACGCGACTTTGCGGGCGAGCCATCCTTACGGCTTGAGGACTCACCGGTTTCCAGAGCACAAAGGACGACGAAGAAAGCGCCCAGCTAACCCTTGACAGGTATACGGCTTTCGTCTTTGCACGAAGGCGGCCGAGTCCTCAGCGAACTTTCAACCCTTCGACTTCCACCATTCTGGTTCGTGATGGCGCCGGACAGAGAGCACTGCCTCCCGCAGCGAAGTCCCTCGGGTACCCGCTTGCGGGTGTAGGTGAGGTGCGAGGACGGCCGGACTGTCCGGCGACAGGACCCGCGAGCCTGCCCCCCTAGCCCTCCGGCCGCATCTCCACTTCGAGCAACTTGATCTTCCGATGCAGGTGGCTGCGCTCGATCTTCAGATCGTCGGCGGTGCGCGAGATGTTCCAGTTGTGCTCGCGCAACTTCCGGGAGATGTACTCCTTCTCGAACGCGTTCCGCGCGTCGCGGAGCGAGTCGTAGGGTTTGGTGAGCAGCGAACCGGCGGGAGCGGTGACCGCTGGAGCGGCAACCGCGGGGCGGGAGTGCAAGGACATCGCGACGTGCGACGCCTCGATCACGTTACCGGGCACCATGATCAGCAGGCGCTCGATCAAATTACGGAGCTCCCGGATATTGCCGGGCCAATCATATTGCTGGAGCAGGTCCATCGCCTCGGGCGAGACCTGCTTCACTTTCAAACCCTGTTCCTCCGCGTTCAAGTGCATGAAATGCCGCACCAGCAGCGGGATATCCTCCCGGCGCTCGCGAAGCGGCGGCACGTCGATCGGGACGACGTTCAGCCGGTAGAACAAATCCTCCCGGAACGTTCCCCTCTCGATTTCCTTGGGCAGATCCTTGTTGGACGCGGCCAGCACCCGCACATCGACCTTCAACAACCTCGTCCCTCCGACGCGGGTGAACTGCTGCTCCTGCAACACGCGCAGCACCTTCGCCTGCGTGTTGAGACTCATGTCGCCGATCTCGTCAAGGAACAGGGTGCCGCCGTCGGCCTGTTCGAACTGCCCGCGCTTCATCGAGGTCGCCCCGCTGAACGCTCCTTTTTCATGGCCGAACAGCTCGCTTTCGATCAAGGTCTCGGGGATCGCCGCGCAATTCACCGCGACGAACGGCCGCTCCGCGCGCGGGCTTTGCTGATGGATGGCGCGGGCCACCAACTCTTTTCCCGTGCCGTTTTCGCCCGAGATCAAGACCCGGCTATTGGTCGGCCCCGCGGTGGCGATCAACTGCCGGAGTCGCTGCATGGCCGGTGAATCGCCGACCAGCTCGAACCGTTTCTCCACTTTGGTCCGGAGGCTGAGGTTCTCCTGCTCGAGCCGATGCTGGTCCAGCGCGTGCTTGACGCGGAGCGTCACGTTCTCCAGCGAAAGCGGCTTCTCGATGTAATCGTACGCGCCCAACTTGATCGCTTTGACCGCGGTCTCGATGGTGCCGTGGCCGGACATCATCATGACCATCGCCTGAGGCGCCGACTCCCGGATCCGACGGAGGGTCTCGAGCCCGTCCATCTCGGGCATCGAAATGTCCAGCAGCACCAGATCGGGCGGATCCGCAGCGAAGATCTTCAGCGCTTCCGCGCCGCTCTTCGCCACGAGGACCTCGTAGCCTTCGTCTTCCAGGATGCTGCTCAGCGAATTCAGAATGGAGACTTCGTCATCCACGATCAGAATCGTCGCCGACATGTTTCCCCTCGTTACCCGTAACGCGTGATGCATGACACGTGACAAGCAGGGATCATGGGTGCCACCTCTTTACTTTTGCGCTCGTCACGCTTCACGCCTCACGGGTCACGGCCTTCACACCGGCAATTCGAACGTAAACACCGCGCCCTTGGGTTGGTTGTGGCTCGCCTGGATCTGCCCTTCGTGATCCGTGATGATGCGGCGCACGATGGCCAGGCCCAACCCCGTCCCGGTTTTTTTGCGCGAAAAGTACGGCACGAACAATTTGTCCTGATCCTCGGGCGCAATCCCCGCGCCCTCGTCGGCCACACTCACGACCGCCCGGCGCCGCTTGGTGTCGTACCGCGTCGAGACCCACAGCCGGCCCCTCTGATTCATGGCCTGCACGGCGTTATCGAACAGGTTCACGAACACCCGCTTGATCTGCTCGTAATCGAAATTGAGCGCCGGGAGATCGTCGTCCAGGCTCAGCACGAATTCCACGTCGCGATGGGCCCCTTCATAGAGGGTGACCACTTCTCTGATCACCTCATGGAGCGAACCCGGCGCCAGGCGCGGCGCCGGCAGCCTGGCGAACTTGGAGAATTCGTCCACCATCTGTTTGAGACTGGAGACTTCGTTGACGATCACCTGGGTGGACTCGTCGAAGATCCGGTCGAAGTCCGGCGCTTTGTCGAAGAATTTTTTCCGCAGCCGCTGGGCCGACAGTTGGATCGGCGTCAACGGATTCTTGATCTCGTGGGCGACCCGTTGGGCGACTTCCTGCCAGGCGGCCGCCTTTTGGGCCTTGATCAATTCGGTGAGGTCTTCGAACACCAACACGAAACCCAGGTCCTTGTTGGCTTCATCCCGCATCCGCGAGCAGCTCAGACCGATGGTGAGAAATTTGCCCTGCACGTCCATCTGTCCTTCGATCGCCAGGTTGTCCCGTTGATCTGCCAGCATCCGGTCGTACACCGTCTGGAACAGATCCAGCCCGAATTCCTTGAAGGCTTCGTTGGCCGGCCGGCCGCGGAACCGATCTCCCCACAGACCGAGAATGCGCTCGGCCGACGGATTGAAGGTCGTGATGATCCCGTGGCGGTCGATCGAAAGCAGGCCGGCTGCGATCGTATCCACCACCGTCTCAATGTAGGCGCGCCGGCGATCGAGCTCAAGGTTCGACTGGCGGAGCGAGACGTTGGCCTCTTCCAGTTTCGACTTGCTGAACCGCAGGTCCTCGGTCATCCGGTTGAACGAATCCACCAGCGTCCCGATCTCGTCGGCGGCCTTGACCTGGATGTTCACGTTCAAGTCCCCCTGCGCGATGGCCTCGGTCGCTTCGGCCAGCCGCTGGATCGGCACCGTGATGCCGCGCGCGACGTAGAAGCCGAACCAGGTCGCGCCGAACAGAATCAGAACCGTGATGACGGCGACGAAGAGGTACGCGCCCGCTTTGATGGGATTCTTCATCGCCTTGATCTGTTTGTATTCGGCGTACTGCCGGCCGATGCCTTCCATCTTGGCCAACAGCGATTCCGGCACGTAGGCGTCCACCACGACCACGCCGTCGATCTCGCCGCGCCGGGCGTTCGAGGCGATGGGCACCCCCGCGCGGATCAGCCGCCCGTTCTGCGCTTCCTGGACGGAGGTGAGCTCCTGCTTTTCGTTCAGGACCTGCAGGACCAGTTGGCCGATCGGCAAATCCAGCACCATCGCCGGCACATCCGGATTGAGGGCCTTGGTGAGGGTCTCCATCTTGGCGGAAAAGACCTCGATGCCGGCGACGTTGTATTCCACCCGTTTGCGCGCCATCGCCGCCACCAGCAGATCACGCTGCTCGTGCGTCAGCAGGTCTTCCCGGTAAATTTCGTGGCTGATGGCCCGCGCGCTGTTCACCGCCAAGGCGATGTGGCCTGCGTGATGCATCCTCGCCACTTCGTAGGAATCCTTCATGACGCGCTCGATCTGATCGCTGAACCACACGTCCACCGCCTTGTTCACCAGTCCGCTCGCCACGAACGCCAGGAGCACGGTCGGGATCAGCGAAAAGCCGATGAACGCCGCGACCAGCTTGGCGCGGAAGCCCGATCCCGCCAGCCGGTGCCGGCGTTCGAAATAGGCTTTGATCAGGTTGCGCGAGAGCAGCAGCACCAGCACGACCAGGCCGATCAGGTCAAGGTTGATCAGCAACAGCACGAAGGCGTACCCGGTGCTGGGCAGGAAAGAGCCGGAGTCGGCGGTCCCCGGCACGTACTGGGAGTAGTAGACCGTGAGGGCCAGGCAGGGAAGGAGAAGAATCAAGACAATCCACACCGGCCGCAAATGCATCGCACGGCGATCCGGCTCGGTGGGACCTGCGGGCGCCTGGCCGATCGGACGGATTGCCGCCTTTGCGCCGCCCGCCGACGGCGCTGGGTCGCCCGGCTGATCGCCGGAACTCTTCAGCGTCGTGACCGGCGTGTCGACCTTGCCGATTTCAAACGGTTCCGACATTCGACCCTCAGAATACTCCCTGAATGCCGTCACGTCACTATAGCGAATTCACGCCGGAGTCTCAAAAGCTCTTCCTCAAACCGCGGTGACACTGGGGCGGCATCGGAAACGGCGACGGGAAAGGACAGGAGACCGCGGAAGGAGTCGGCGACCAGGGCGTGCGCTTCGGCGCTTACGGCGTGTGGATCGCGTGCTTGCCCGCCGCCAAATCGACGTACTTCATGCGCAGGGCATAGAGCATCTCGCTCAGCACCCCCTGCTCCTCCGAAGTCAGGTTGCCCTTCGTTTTGACTTCCAGAACGGATAGGAGATCGATGATCTCTTTGGCTTGCGGCAGGTTGACCGGAACCGTTTGCTGCTGAGGATCCGCCTGCTCCCCCATCAGCATAAACGCGGAAGTGCCGAGGGAAATGACGAACGACGAAAACGTGACGGGAACACTCGATCCGGACGATTGACCGGCCGTCCGCGCGGAGGCATCCGTCGAACCGGCTTCTGAGGCGGTACCAGGCTGACCGGCGGGTGCAGATTCTTCCGAGCTCCCCCTTCCCCGGCGATCTCGGATGACAAACCCTTTCTCGTCCTCTCCGCTCATCGCGACCACCGTCATCCAGGCAGAGAAAACGAGAGATAGGCTATCACACGTTCGATCGGAGGCGCAAGCCGCAGGCGGGCGCAGGCGCAGGCGGGCATTGAAGCGGCGACGGAAGTCGGTATAATGGGCTCCGCATCGCCGCAATCCGGCCGACGCAACAAGGTCTCCCGCATGTCGCAGAGTTTCAGCAAGCTCGTGGAATTGATGGCCGCGCTCCGGGCGCCCGACGGCTGTCCCTGGGACCGCAAGCAAACTCACGAGTCGTTGAAGCCCTATCTCCTGGAAGAAGCCTACGAAGTCCTGGAAACCATCGACAGGCGGGACACGGCCAAGCTCAAAGAGGAGTTGGGCGACCTGCTGCTGCAGGTCCTGTTTCACGCCCAGATCGCGACGGAAGCCGGCTCCTTCACGATCGAGGAGGTCATGCGGATGCTGGCCGACAAGCTCATCCGCCGACATCCGCACGTGTTCGCAAGAGATCGTCAAGGCGAATCGGCGGTCGACGCGGACCAGGTGCTGAGCCGCTGGGAAGACATCAAACGGGCCGAGCGGGAACAATCCGGAGGGACCCGCTCCGTCCTGGACGGCGTCCCTAATACCTTACCGGCCCTGCTGCGGGCGTATCAGATCCAGGCCAGAACGTCGCGCGTCGGTTTCGATTGGCCGCACAACGCACAGGGCGTCGAACAGGTGCTCGACAAGATCGAAGAGGAAATCCAGGAACTGCGGGCCGAGCTGTCGCCACCGTCCCGCGGCGATTCCTCCTCCTTGGCCGACGGCGCCGGGTCCGCGCCGCCTGAGGCCGTGGCGACGGAACTCGGAGATCTCCTGTTTTCGCTCGTGAACCTGGCCCGCCTGCTCAACGTCAACCCGGAAGACGCGCTGCGCCGCGCCGCGAACCGGTTTTCAGAGAGGTTTCGCCACATCGAGGCCGAGGCGGCGCGTCAGGGCCGGCCACTCGGCGACCTGTCGCTCGCCGAAATGGACGCGTTGTGGGAGGAGGCCAAACAACACGAAGCACAGGCGTCGGTCCGACCGGACACCGGGTCGTGACGCCGCAGCCCAGGGCGCGGGTGACCTATGGAGCGCGAGGAGAACTCCTACCAGGAAGGCAAACGCGCCGGCGTGCATCCGCTCATCGTCGTCTTCGGCGTGATCTTCGGATTATGGACGTTCATCGCCCTCATTGTCCCGAGTTCCAAGCACAAACAGGCGGCGAACCCCGAGCCGGTGCCGACCGCGATTCCCGATGACGCCGACGCCGCGCCGGTCATCTACAAAGTTCACGCCGCCATTCCGGACGTGAATGCGATCAGCATCGTGGTCCCGGTCCAGGCGACCAATAGCCAGATCGTCGGCCTACTGAAGCGATTCCGCGACGCGCGGCTGTCCAACACCCTGTCCAACCTGTTGCCGCCGACGACGCCCGGCCACCAACTCGGCGATCACGCCGTGGCGGACATTTACATTTTCTCGGACCCGAAATACGCGCAGCCCGATGCCGTCCGCGTCCTCGCCCGAGGCGCCCATGCGCCGGGCGAGCTGTACCCGCGGGCGATCCCGTTTGAAGACGCGATGGAGCAGGTCCGCGGCCACTATCGCATCAATCTGCACGACACCGGGCAGCCCGACATCGCCTCGCTGGGCTTCGCGGATGAATCGGGAGTCCACTCCAAGCACTACCGACGCATCTTCTGATCGCCCGAATTCAGGCCCGCTTTTTGCGCGAAATCCGGCTTCCGGCGCGTTTCCTATCCCCAGCGCTTTTCGTAGTTCCTGTCTAACCTAGTGAATTCCCTAGCTGTAAGATTTCAGCCACAAGATCTTGTAGGCCGAGCGCGAAGAAACCCAATGCCTAAAAGTTGGGCAGGTTGCTCGCGGGCTCGCCGTTTCTGCGAATCAGCGCGTAGAAACTCGGTTGTCCACATGGTTATCCACAGATTCTGTGGGTTGGTTTCGAGTATGGGGATCGGCTCTCCTGAGGCAGAAATTTCCGTTACAGACGGACTCGTTGCCGGATCTCCGCTCTCAGCGCCGCCTGTTCGTCGTTCAGCCAGGCATCCAGCCGCGGGAACAGATGGTTGAGGGGACCGGTGAAGGGACCGATCAGCACATCCTGGCGCTCCGACAGCATGCCTTCCTGGTCGGCGATGCGCAGCTTCTGATCGGCAATGCGACGGGTCAGCACCTGATTGAGCAACAGTTGTTGTCCGGGACTGCCGGTGACCTGTCCCAACAACTTGCCCTTCACATAGTCCAATTCATCGGCGATCGAGATTTTCACCCGGACGCCGAACGGAGAGGGCCAGGTCGGACGCTGGATCGCATAGTCATAGGAAAAAGCGGGTTCGCGCGGTTCCCGATAGGGACCGCTCACGTTGAGAATGGTCAGCGTGTTATCCATGCGACTCCGCGGTATACCATAATCCGGATTCGCGCGCGGTCAAGTAACGGACGGCCGCCCCCGCGACGGTCGATCCGTCTCTGATGCAGTCAGGGATGCCGACCCCGCGATAGGCGGCTCCGGTCAGGAACAAGCCCGGAAACCGGCTCAGCGCCGTCTCGATGTCTCTAAGTCGATCGAGATGGCCCAGGGTATATTGCGGCATGGCGCGGCTCCAGCGATGCACTTCGACATAGCGCGGCGACGCCTCGAGACCGGTGATGACCCGCAACTCCTCACGCACCGTCCGCACCATCGTCTCGTCGTCCGCCTGCACGATCGCTTCCCGTCCGACGCCGCCGACATAACATCTGGCGAGCACCGTTCCCGCCGGCGCGCGGTGAGCCCATTTCAGGGACGTCCACGTCGCGGCGATCAGATTGCGTCCCTCGACGCGCGGCACGACGAATCCGAACCCTCTCGCCCAGCCTTGGGTCTGGTCGGCGCCGTAGGCCAAAGACACCGTCGCCGTGGAGGCGTAGGGGATCATCTCCAAAAGTCCCGCCGCCGACGGACTGAGCGGCCTGACCAACTCGGCCGACACGTACGCGGGTGTCGCCAACACCACGACGTCGGCCGACAGCACGGATCCGTCGTCGACCAGCACGTCGTACACCCATTTCCCGATCTCCCTGGAACGGACCCGAAGGGCGACCGCCCGAGCGCCGAGCCGCAGGGTCGCTCCGTCCTTCCGAATGCGACCCGCGAGCGCCGCGACCAGATCGCCGAGCCCGTTCCGCAGCGCGACAAACATCGTGCGGTGGAGCTTCGGCCCCGGCGCCCCTGTCTGAGCGGCCTTGCGGGCGGCCAGCATGCCCCGAATGAGACTCCCGTGTTGTTGCTCCAACTCCGGAAACCGCGGAAATGTCGCCCTGACGCTCATCTGTTCCGCGTCGCCCGCGTAAATCCCGGCCATGAGCGGCTCAAGCACCCGTTCGAACGCTTCGCGCCCGAAGCGGCGGCGGAAGAAATCCGCGAGGGACTCGTCACCCGCGACACGGCGCGGCGGCAGCACCACATCGAGCGCCATCCGTGCAAGTCCCGCCCAGCTCAGCAGCCCGCTTCTGACGAAAGGTCCGATCTGCCCGGGCGCGATGACAGCCAGGCCTTCGGGCAACTCGCGTAACCGTCCCCGCGAATAGACGCAGGCCTTGGTATTCGTCTGGTTCGTATTGATGAGCTGATCGGCCAGCCCGAGCTTCTCGCATAACTGGATGGCCCACGGCTTCTGGGAGAGGAACGAATCGGGGCCCGCCTCGATGACGAGGTCGCCTGCGCGGCTCGTCCGGATCTTGCCGCCCAAAACCCGATCCGCTTCGACGACGGTACAGGCGAGAGACAGACCTACCGCCTGAGCCTGTTCTTGCAGGGCGAAGGCGGTCGCGAGCCCCGCGATGCCGCCGCCGATCACGACTGCTGTTCGGGGTGTCCCGGTCACGGACGCCGCGTCAAGGGACCAGCGCAGCCTCGTGCGCCTGGATCACGGAGGCGAGGGTTTCGATCAACGCCGCGGACGCGTTCAGCATCGGAATGCGCTCCAGATGGATGCCTTTGGCTTGGGCCGACCGTTTGAGCTCGATATCGATGTCGTACAGCACTTCAAGATGATCCGAGACGAACCCGATCGGAGCGACGAGGACGTGCCGGTGGCCTTCGCGGCGCAAGTCCTCCACGACGGCCTCGACATCGGGTCCTAGCCACTTCTCGCCCGACCGTCCCCGGCTCTGGAACGCCAAGCGAGCCGTGACCGGTCTCACCCGCTCGCAGACTGCCTGCATGGTGCCTCTCACCTCGTCAGGGTACGGGTCTTTCATCTCGACAATCCGCTCCGGCAGGCTGTGCGCCGTGAACAGGATCGGCACATGTGCCCGCACCTCGGGAGGGAATGTCTGCAGGCCGAGCTGAATGTTGTCGGCGACGGCCCCGATCAGCCCCGGATGCCGGTGCCAACTTTCGACATAACTGACCGGACAGTCGTTGCCAAGCGCCCGTCGCGCCTCTTCGACCTTGCTGATGTAGGCGCCGATGCTCATCGAAGAATACTGCGGCGCCATGCACAGCCCGATCACCCGCTCGGGTCTCTCGTCCATCAGCTCTTCATAGGCATCCTTGATGGAGGGACGCCAGTGCCGCAGACCGACGGTGACGCGATACCGCTCGCCGCCGGGACCGTTCAGTTTCTGCTCCAGCTTGCGCGCGACCTCGCGGGTGATCTCCAGCACCGGGGATTTTCCGCCGGTGAGCCGGTATCGCTCCTTGATCTCCTCCACCAATTCCGGCGGCGTGGGCCGCCCGCCGCGCACATCGCGGAGATACGGCTCCACGTTCTCCACGCTATCCGGTCCTCCCATGGCCATCAAGAGGACGGCCGTCGGCCTTTGCGGTCCGGGCATGCTGCCTCGCCGTTATGCGTGACGCGTGACACGTGATCCGTAAAACGACCGGAAAGACTCTTGCGCATCACGCGTCACGTTTCACGCATCACGTCTCCCATTCTCTAGCGCTGACTCAGCTTATGCACCATCTCGATCGTCGCTTCAACCGATGCCATCGGCGTGTTGGGCAGAATCCCGTGACCGAGGTTGAAAATGTGTCCCGGGCGTCCGCCGGCCCGTCTGAGCACATCTTCCACCCGCCGCTCGATCTCATGCAGCGGCGCAAACAACGCGACCGGGTCCAGATTGCCCTGCACCGCCACGTCATACCCGACCATCGCCCAGGCCTCGTCCAGATGGATGCGCCAGTCGACGCCGATGACGTCCCCGCCCGCTTCGCGCATCAATCGCAGGAGCGCCGCCGTGCCGGTGCCGAAGTGGATCATCGGCACACCTTCTCGCTTGAGCCCCTCGAAGATCAGTTGCACATGCGGAAGCACGTACTCGGCGTAATCACCCGGCGACAAACAGCCGACCCAACTGTCGAATAATTGCACGGCCTGCGCGCCGGCGCGGATCTGGCGACGAAGATAGCCGGTCACCACACGCGCCAGTTTGTCCATCAGCCGGTGCCACGCTTCCGGCTCCCGATACATCAACTGCTTGGTCAACACGTAATTTCTCGACCCGCCGCCCTCGACGGCATAGCTGGCCAAGGTGAACGGAGCCCCGGCGAAACCGATCAGCGGCACCCGGCCGTTCAAGGCCCGCTGCGCATGGCGGATCGCCTCGGCGACGTACTCCAGTTCGTCCCCCTCCACCATCCGCAGCCGCTCCACGTCCGCCCGCTCTCTGACCGGATTGTGAATAACCGGTCCTTCTCCTTCTGTAAATTCCAACCTGATGCCCATGGCTTCCAGCGGTAGCAGGATATCGGCAAAGATGATGGCGGCGTCCAGCGGGAACCGTTCGATCGGCTGCAGCGTCACCTCGGCGGCCAGTTCCGGGGTCTTGCAGACGTCGAGGATCGCGTGCTTGGCCCGTACTTTCTGGTACTCCGGCATGTAACGGCCGGCCTGGCGCATGAACCACACCGGCGTGCAATCGACCGGCTGACGCCGACAGGCCCTGAGGAAACGATCGTTCATGGGGTCGGCATTCTAGAGGGGTGAGCGAAAGGGTGTCAAACGCGGCTAGACCCATTCGGAGTCGTCGCGATCCCTGGTCGATCGGACCTGATCGCGCAGTTCCTCGCGGATCGAGCGGCTGTCGGCGTCGAGCTCGGCGGCTTCACGTTCGGTCAGCACCCAGGCATCCTCCGGAGCCAATTCGATGCGGTAATGGTTCTTCCTGAGCGAGAACCATTCGATGTAGGGATGGGGCGTGAGCAGCGGATGGGGGTCGAACGAAATCAGGCTCACTTCGCCGACCTGGGGCACTTCGAAGTCGCCCAGCACCTGCGCGGCCAGCTCGTCATCCGTGAACCGGCTGTTCCGGAAACGGATGGCCTTGCCGTAGATCTCGCCTTTGAAGTTCCCGGCCAGATAGAACGTGACCGACCCCACCGCGGCAAAAATGATCCGTCCGACCACGCACCCTTCCACTCGATTATCCAGGTATCCCTCTTGAACCCAGCGGCCGTTGCCGAACTTCTGCGCCATAAGAACTATTGCGACGCGCGAGCTCAAACAGTCCCTTGTCAGGATCGCGCGTTCGCGCGTGTCACGCAAGTCTCGCACTCTCGCACCGGATCAGCCCCGCGTCCGGCCAGCATCCCCGGAGGCTCGATCACAGTCGCCACCTTCGGATCCGTACTGCCGAGCACAACCGCGCCTAGGATGATTCCGCCTCCGAGCCAACCCGCGGCATCCAGGCGCTCGCCCAGGAACCACCAGGCCAACCAGGCCGCATAGACGGGTTCCAGGGCGAACAGCAACGCGACCTGTTGGGCCGGCAGGAACCGTTGCGCCCAGATTTGTACCGCAAAGGCGCCGGTGGCCAGCAAGCCCGTCACCAGCAGCCCGACCAGCAGCACCGCGCTCGGGGTGAACATGGATGGCGCCGGCCCTTCCCAGACCATCGCAGGCAACATCGCCGCCGTGACCAACAGTAATTGCCACACGAAGAACGAAGCCGAATCGCCGACCCTTGTAAACCGCTCCAAGCAGGCGATGTGCGCTGCAAAGGCGGCGGCGCAGCCTAATGTCAAAGCGTCGCCCTGATTGACGGTCACCGTCGGTCGGACGAGAACCCAAAGGCCGATCGTCGCCAGAACGGCCGAGAGCCAGACTCGCCACCCTCGCCGGCGCAGGAACAACGGGACAAAGACCACATAGAGCGCGGTGATGAAGGCGGAGTTGGAAGCCGTCGTGTCGCGCAAGCCGACGGTTTGAAGGAGATAGCCCAGAAACAGCCATACCGTCGCGATCACGCTGATGCGAAGCATGTCCCGGTCGAACCGAAGCCGCTTACCCAACAGCGCGAACAACCCGACAACCGACAGGGTCCCTAACAGGAAGCGGAGGAACAGAAAGGAGAGCGGAGGAACTTGATCGAGAACGGCCTTGGTCGCCGGAAAGGTCGCCCCCCAGATCAAGGTGCTCAAGAGGAGGGCGAGTCTGGGCATGACGTTAGGAGCAATGTTGAATTGGGAATGAGAAAGGAGGAATTAGCATCAGAAAGCTTGAAGCGGTAGAACCCGCAAACGTCTCCATTTCACATTCCACACTTCTCATTCCTCATTCCTCATTCCTCATTCAACGCTCTACGGCTTACACAGCGGGCACTTGCGCTGTTCGGTCGTTCCCGCTTGCTCCATCGCCTGCAGCGCCCGTTGTTTATCAGGATAGTCGAACCAGCCGCCTTCCCAGAAGTCGCTGCTGGTCACATTCGATGGCACCTCCGAACAGCGATCGCGGTGCAGCGTGGCTCGATCAATAGCGCGCGCGATATGGACCCAGTAGATCATAGGTCAGTGAGGAGTGATGGATGATGGCGTGACGCGTCGAGGAGAAGTAGGATTGAGTGTTACGGCAGAAGTTGCCACTCATCCTTTTCAATGAACACCTTGGCCCCGGACTCCAGTTTCTTCAGGTCTTCTTTGTCGAAGATACGCATATAGCGCTCGATGCGATCCGGATCGTCTATGCGCTCCTCCTGCATCAGCCCGCTCGACATCTTGTACTTTCGAATCAACACAGGCATGCACGCCTCCCCCTTGCCGACATATCTCCTTGCAACCCATTGAACTGTGTTACAATAGTGCAAACTCGAGCAGCCGGTCAAGCCCTGGAAGCCGCGAGCAAAATCGACACGTCTCGGCAACAGCTTCTCCGGCGCCCCGAATGATCGCACACGCTGACCGGGAGCACACCCATGCCGATGTATGAATATCGCTGCGAAGGCTGCGGCGAACAGTTCGAGATCGTCCAATCCGTGCACGCGAGACCGGAAGACACCGTGTGTCCCCACTGTAAAGCCCAGAAGGCGACCCGCCTGCTCTCATCCTTCGCCTCGAAAGTCGTCGGCGACCATAAGCCGACGTATTCGGAGATGAAGGCATACAGCATGCTCAATGAACGGATGCACAAGTTTTCGAAGCTGCCGCCGATGTTCGGCAAGCGAACCGACCCCCCGCCCATGGGAACGTATATCGGGCAGCAGGACCCGTCTTCCACAACCGACCGCGGCTCAGAGAATTCCTGACCGCGGTTGTGACGGCCGACTCCGCCCTTCTTTTTTATGATCACCCCTTTGCAGCCAATGCCTTATCCGGTCGACCATGAGACGCTTTGAGAAAGGAGGGATCATGCGAGCGAGAATTCTGCTCGCGTTATTGTGTGGTCTTACCATCGCCGGCATCCCCCTCCTGGGCATCGGCGGCGATGTGTCGGGCTCGCTCATCATCGCCGGCAACGGCCCGGAACTGCAAACCATCGAAGCCCTTGCCAGAGCCTTCGAAAAAGCCAATCCGCGGGCCTACGTCGATATTCTCTGGGATGAAAATTCCAAGCCCGTCGAATTGGTGAAATCAGGCCGCGTGCATCTCGCCGTCACCGGAACCGAGGACCCGGAACTGTCGGCCACCCAGATCGCCTGGGACGGCATCGCCATCATCGTCAATCTCTCCAATTTCACGAAGGAAGTGACAAAGCAACAGGTTGCCGATATCTTTTCGGGCAAAGTCAGGATGTGGTCCGATCTGGGAGGACCGGAGACCAGGATTCTGGTGATCGACCGGCCTCGCAACCAGAACATCCGCGATGCCTTCGAAGCGCAATTGGGCATTGAAGGCAAGATCCACAATTCGGCCAAAGTGATCGGGCGCGACGACAAGGTGATCAAAACGGTGGTCGGCACCCTCCCGCCCATGTCCGCCGTGGCCTATGTGTCTCTCGGGCAGGCTCTGGCGGCCGTCACGACGGGTGTCGCGGTGCGGTTGCTTCCTGTCGATAAAGTTGAACCGGAAATGCCGACGGTGAAGGACGGGCGCTATCCGCTTCGCCGGCCCGTGTTGCTTCTCTCGAAGAAAGAGCCCAATCCGGTGGTCGACGCGTTCCGGGAGTTCGCCCTGTCCGACGCGGGCCAGAAAATCGTTTCCGAAGCGTATACGCCGCTCGCAAAAAAACAATCCTAGCGAAGGAGGTCCGTATGTGGAAACACGTCTCTCCGGTTCTCACATTGCTGCTCATCACGGGATTCGTCGCCGTGCCTGTCGGCGTCGCCCGAGGTGAAGGGGCCAATGTCGAGGGTTCCGGCTTCTCCCTGTTCGATATGGAATCCATCAAGGGCTTTGACGCCCAAAAGGTGGAGAAGGATCCCGTCTGCGACCGAACCAAGCGCCCGAAGATCCTGAAGGTCGAGCCGGATGAAGCGAAGCCCGGCGAAAAAGTCGTCATTAAGGGCGAGAATTTCGGCACGAAGGAATGTTTCCACGGCGTGGCCTTCAGCGCTGCCGGAGCCGCGCAGGTGGAATATAAGTTCGTCAACGACTCCACCATCGAAGCGGTCGTTCCCGACACGAAGGCCGGTATGACCTTCATCGATGTCGTGGCGGGCGGTGGAAACGCCCGCTCCAAGGGATTTCTGATCAAGCCGAAGTAATCTCCCACCTTCTTTGGATGGAACGGTCGGAAGCGCGCGTCGATTCTCGACCGTTCCACTGTTCCGCAGGGCCATCAGACACGTCTGATCTCCTTTCCGCTTCCTTCCTGCGTCTCGACAAGACTCCTGAAGCTGTGCTAGGTTACGCGATCTTTTAACCCCCCAGTGGCCGCCCGTCGAAAGCGGCGCCACGCCGACGAGCGAGAGCGATGTTCAAGAAAATCCTGGTCGCCAACCGGGGCGAAATCGCTATGCGGATCATCCGCGCCTGCCGCGAATTGAACATCGCGACGGCCGCCATCTATTCGGAAGCGGACACCGCCGGCATCTATGTCAAAAAGGCCGACGAGGCCTACTTGGTCGGGCCGGGACCGGTGAAGGGCTTCCTGGACATGCAACAGATCGTCGACCTGGCCAAGCGTATCGGCGCAGACGCCGTCCATCCCGGCTACGGATTCCTTTCGGAAAACGCTCAGTTCGCCCATCTGTGTCGGGCTTCCGGCATGACCTTCATCGGTCCAAGTCCCCAAGCCATCCATCTCATGGGCAACAAAGTCAAGGCCCGGGAATTGGCCAAGGAAGTCGGAGTTCCGATCGTTCCCGGAACCGACGGCGGTGTGGCCGGCGCGGAGGAAGCCCTGGCCTTCGCTCGGACCGTCGGCTACCCGGTCATGATCAAAGCCAGCGCCGGCGGCGGAGGACGGGGGCTGCGCGTCGTCCGCTCGGACGCCGAACTCAAAGAGAGCATGGAGACCGCCTCCCGAGAAGCCGAGGCCGCCTTCGGCGACGGGAGCCTGTTCATCGAGAAATACATCGACCGGCCGCATCACATCGAGTTTCAGATCCTGGCCGACCAGCACGGAAACGTCATCCATCTCGGGGAGCGGGATTGCTCGATCCAGCGCCGCCACCAGAAACTGATCGAGATCGCGCCGTCGCTGATCCTGACGCCGAAGCTCCGGGCGGAGATGGGCGAGGCCGCCATCGCCATCGCCCGCGCGGTCGACTATGACAACGCCGGCACGGTGGAATTTTTGCTGGATCAGGAAGGCCGGTACTATTTCATCGAGATGAACCCGCGCATCCAGGTCGAGCATACGGTCACCGAGCAGATCACCGCGATCGACATCGTACGGAACCAGATTTCGATCGCCGCGGGCAAGCCGCTGGATATCCGGCAGGAAGACGTCACGCTTCAGGGCCATGCCATTCAGTGCCGCATCAACGCGGAGGACCCCCGCAACAATTTCCGGCCCTGCACCGGTACCGTCACGGCGTACCTCTCGCCCGGCGGGATCGGCGTCCGGATCGACGGCGCGGTGTACAAGGACTACACGATTCCACCCTATTATGACGCCCTGCTGGCCAAGCTGACGGTCCGGGGCCGCACCTGGGAAGAGGCGGTCAGCCGGATGCATCGCTCGCTGGAGGAATACGTGCTGCGCGGGGTGAAAACGACGATCCCGTTCATGAAGGCGATCATGGAAGAACCGGACTTTCGGGCCGGCCGGTTCGACACCTCCTATTTGGAGACGCACCCGGAACTCTTCAACTACGACGAGCGGATCGAACCCGAGGACCTGGTCCTGGCCATCTCCGCGGCGATCGCGGCGTATGAAGGACTGTAGGGTTTCCGGCAGGAGACGAACCCCCCAATTATGAAATCTGAATCGTGAACGCTGAATTCAAAACTACGAAACCGACAATTCGGAATTCATAATTCACCATTCACGAAGTGCAGAATGGTCCAACGCCGAACAAAGACGGCGGCGCCGAAAAAAGCCGCCAAAGGCGCCCGGCGATCCAAAACCGTTCGGACGTCGCCCCGGGAGGCTCCGGCTCTTGACCTGCAATCGGCGCCGGGCAAAAAGCTCATGATCACGGACGTCGCCCTGCGCGACGGCCACCAGTCCCTCCTCGCGACGCGGATGCGGACGGAGGATATGCTGCCGATCGCCCAGAAGCTCGACGCCGTCGGATATTGGTCGCTGGAAGTCTGGGGCGGCGCCACCTTCGATACCTGCCTGCGGTTTTTGAAGGAAGATCCCTGGGAACGGCTCCGCGCTCTCCGCGCGGCGATGCCCAACACCAAGCTGCAGATGTTGCTGCGCGGGCAGAACCTCGTCGGCTACCGCCATTATGCCGACGACGTGCTCGAACAGTTCATCGAGCGCTCGGCCGCCAACGGCATCGACGTCTTCAGGATCTTCGACGCGTTGAACGATGTCCGGAACCTCGAGCGGGCAATCCGTGAAGTGAAGATCTGCGGCAAGCACGTCGAAGCCGCGATCTGCTACACCGTCAGTCCGGTCCACAGCTTAGATCGCTTCGTCGATCTCGCCAGGCAACTGGAGGACCTAGGGACCGACACGCTCTGCATCAAGGACATGGCCGGCCTGCTGGCTCCTTTTGACGCGTACGCGCTCGTCCGCAAGTTGAAAGCCGCCGTCCGGGTGCCGATCCATTTGCACACGCATTACACCTCGGGCATGGCCTCCATGTCGTCGCTGATGGCGATCCTCGCCGGGCTCGACATGCTGGATACCGCGATTTCGCCGCTGGCTGGCGGCACGTCCCATCCGCCGACGGAGAGTCTGGTGGCGGCCTTGCGCAACACCCCATATGACACCGGGCTGGAATTGCGAGCCCTCGAGCCGATCGCGGAGCATTTCCGGACCGTCCGCAAAAAATACCGTCAGTTCGAAAGCGACTTCACCGGCGTGGATGCGGAGATTCTGACCTCCCAAATCCCCGGTGGCATGCTCTCGAACCTGGCCGCGCAACTGGCCGAACAGAACGCGCTCGACCGGATGAAGGAGGTCCTGGAGGAAGTGCCGCGCGTCAGGAAGGACATGGGCTATCCGCCGCTCGTCACGCCGACCAGCCAGATCGTGGGCACCCAGGCCACCCTCAACGTGTTGACCGGCGAGCGGTACAAGGTCATCACCACGGAAACGAAGAATTATTTTCTGGGCCTTTACGGCCGGGCACCGGGTCCGGTGGACCGGGACGTGATGGCCCGCGCGATCGGGGACGAAGAGCCGATCAAGGGTCGGCCGGCCGACCGTCTCGACCCGGAGCTGGACGCGCTCAAGAGCGAACTGCCTGTTGGGGCCAGGTCGCCCGAGGACGCACTCTCTTACGCGCTCTTCCCGACGATCGCCCGGGAGTTCTTCGAAGCGCGCGAGCGCGGCGAACTGACACCGGAGCCTCTGGAGCCGCCTGCGGCGAGCGGGCCGGCCGTCGCGCACGAACTGCATCTGGCGCCGGTGGAGTTCAACGTGACCGTTCACGGCGAGACGTATCACATTCGGGTCTCCGGCTCTGGACGCAAGACCGACGGGCGGAAGCCATACTACATTCGCGTGAACGACAAGCTGGAAGAAGTGCACCTGGAGCCCATTCAAGAAGTCCTGGCCGGCGTTCCAGAACTGCCGGAGTCGAAAACCGGCGGGAAGCCCAAACGCCCGAAGCCGACGAAGCCGGGCGACGTGGCGCCGCCGATGCCGGGACGGGTCGTCAAAGTCCTGGTGGCTCAAGGCGACACCGTGAAAGCGGGAGATCCGCTGTTGATCATCGAGGCCATGAAGATGGAAAGCCGCGTGCCCGCGCCCGTCGACGGGACGGTCGCCGCCGTGCATGTCGCCGAAGGGGACAATGTGAAGACGGATGAGACCCTGATCCAACTGGAGTGAGCCCGTGCGCCCCGTTGCGTCGTCCGCATGCCCGACGGGCCGGGTCCCTTTTCCTGCAGTCCTTCTGATCCTCATGGCCGCCATCGCGAGCGGTTGCGCTGCCCACCCAATCCCCCAATGGTTCGATGCGATCGAACGGATGCCGATCCACACGGTCCTGGTCGACGGCCATCGCATCGCCTACCTGGACAAGGGCGAAGGCCAGCCGGTCATCCTGATCCACGGATTCGGCGGTTCCATGTGGCAGTGGGAATATCAGCAACATGCCCTTTCAGCGGAGCATCGCTTGATCACGCTCGACGTGCTCGGATCGGGATTCTCCGACAAGCCCGCTCTCGAGTACCGGCCCGATCAGTTGGTCGAGTTCTTCCGCGGCTTCATGGACGCGCTGAACCTGCCGCGCGCGTCGCTTGTCGGGAACTCGATGGGAGCCGGACTGGCGATCGGCATGGCGCTAACCTACCCCGATCGGGTGGACCGTCTGGTCTTGATCGGAGGCCTGCCGGACCGCGTCGTAGAGAAACTGGCGAGCCCGTTGATCCGGCGCGCGATCGAGACGCGGGCGCCGGTCTGGCTCGCCTCTCTGGGAAATTGGCTGCTGGGCCGAAGCCTCACGGAAACGGTGCTGCTGGAGATCGTGCATGATCCCTCGCTGCTGACCCCTGCGGTGATCGACCGCTCGATTCGAAACCGGCGACGGCCCGGGCTGATCGGTCCCCTGCTGACCCTCGCCCGGAATCTGCCGCTCTGGGAAGAAGGTTTCGCCAAGCGCCTGGGCGAGATCCGTCATCCGACGCTCGTTCTGTGGGGCTCGCAGGACCGGGTGTTTCCTCCACAAGTCGGCCATGACCTGCACCGGACCATTCCCGGCTCGACCTTTGCGGTGATTCCCAACGCGGCCCATATTCCCCAGTGGGAGCAACCGCAGGCGGTGAACCCGGTGCTGATCAAGTTTCTGCAACCTTGACTTGGTCCAAACCCTGCTCCTATATACACGACAAACGGACAATGCTCGGCCTTCGCGCCGTCGCGTCGATTCTCAACGCATGGAGGAGAGTATGAATATGCTCCGGTTTCCTGTTCTCGTCGGCGGTACGCTCGTAGTGTCGATAGCGACTGCGGGCTGCGCCGGCATGGGTCAGTCCGCTGAATCCGGCTTTCTCTACAAGAACCTGCCGGTGGCCACCGGAAGTGCGGCGGCCGGCGAGGGGAACAGCGTGTTGTTCAAGGGCAGCCCCCTGGCCCTGGCCGGGCCCGGCATCAAAGTCGGCGACAGCCTCCGCGAGGTGAAACTGACGCAGACGGACTTGTCGCAGGTCAGCATCACCGACACCAAAGGCAAGGGGAAGGTCCGGATCATCAGCGTCGTGCCCTCGCTCGACACCAAAGTCTGCGAACAACAGACGCACTATCTCAGTGAAAAGAACCACGGACTCGACAAGATGGTCGAGTTGATCACCGTCAGCGTGGATACGCCGTTTGCGCAGAAGCGTTTCGCCGAGGAAGCCAAAATCAACAACGTCACATTCCTCTCCGATTACCGCGGCGCGGAGTTCGGCAAAGCCCACGGCTTGTTCTTGAAGGATCCGCATATCCTGGCGCGCGCCGTCATGGTGGTAGACAAAAACAACACGATTCGCTATCTCCAGGTCACGCCGGAACTGGCGCAACTGCCGGACATGGACGCCGCGTTTCGATTCGCCCGGTCGCTGGTGACGGCCAGCTAGCCTACAATCCCTGATGACGCAATGTCATTGCATCAAGTAGGTTCGAGCTTGATCTGATGATTTCTTGATCTGATGATCTGTTGATCTGTTACCTGGCCGGATTGCATCAGATCGACAGATCAACAGATTCGCCCATTTCGCACTTCACGGTTCACGTCAAATATGGCGCACTACGACATGCTGGTGATCGGTACCGGCCCGGCGGGACAGAAGGCCGCCGTTCAGGCGGCCAAGCTCGGCAAGAAGGTCGCGATCGTCGAGCGCAAGGAAGTCGTTGGCGGCGTCTGCATCAACACCGGCACCATTCCCAGCAAATCGCTGCGCGAGGCCGTGCTGTACCTGTCCGGCTTTCACCAGCGCAGCCTGTACGGAACCAGCTATCGGGTCAAGCAGGACATCACGATGGAGGATCTGATCTTCCGCGCCAACCACGTCATCAAACGGGAAATCGAGGTCATCCGAAACCAGATGGCGAGGAACCGCGTGGAACTGATCTTCGGCACCGCCAGCTTCGTCGATCCGCATCGGATCCGAATCGCCCAGACCAAAGAGAGCCTGGAACACACGGCCGACTACATCGTCATCGCCGTCGGCACGGTGCCGGCCAGGCCCGGTCATATTCCGTTCGACGGCGACGCGATCATCGACACGGACGGGCTTCTGAATCTCAAGCGCCTACCCAAGTCCATGACGATCGTCGGCGGCGGCGTGATCGGGACGGAATACGCCTCGATTCTCGCCACCATGGGTATGCACGTCGTGCTGATCGAACGGCGCCCGCGCCTGCTGGAATTTGTGGACACGGAAATCATCGAAGCGCTCCAGTACCAGATGCGCAACATCGACATCACGCTTCGCTTTAACGAGGAAGTGATGGCGATCGAGAAAGCCGACGACCAGGTGATCGTGCGGCTCAGGAGCGGGAAAGAAATCGCCGCGACCACGGTCATGTATTCGGTGGGACGCATGGGCGCCACCGACGGGCTCAATCTTGAAGCGATCGGCATCAAGCCGGATGAGCGGGGCCGCCTGCGCGTGAACGAGCATTTTCAAACCCCCGTGCCGCATATCTATGCCGCCGGCGATGTGATCGGGTTTCCCTCCCTGGCATCAACGTCCATGCAACAGGGGCGCCTGGCGGCTTGCCATGCTTTCGGCCTTCCCGCCAAGATCGAGACGGAGTTGCTGCCCTATGGGATCTACTCCATTCCCGAAATTTCCATGGTCGGCCGCAACGAGGACGAACTGACCCGGGCGGGCGTGCCCTATGCGGTCGGCGTCGCGCGGTACCGGGAGATCGCGCGGGGGCAGTTGATCGGAGACGAGATCGGCATGCTGAAACTGCTGTTCCATCCGAACACGCACGAGTTGCTGGGCGTGCACGTGATCGGCGAGGGAGCGACCGAGTTGATCCACATCGGTCAAGCCGTCATGGCCTTCCACGGCCGTATCGAGTACTTCATCGACACCGTCTTCAATTACCCCACGCTCGCGGAATGTTACAAAGTCGCCGCGCTGGACGGTATCAATCGCCTGCCCCGACCGTGGGCCCCGATCAAGCCGACCGGCTCGGCTTGACGGCTTGTGGTCAGGAGACACTTCGCATGGCCCGACTCGTCGGTAACCGCCCGCGGCGTCC
Source organism: Nitrospirota bacterium (assembly GCA_040755395.1). NCBI lineage: Bacteria > Pseudomonadati > Nitrospirota > Nitrospirota bacterium. The sequence continues at coordinate 313,096 of JBFMAX010000003.1, read as the reverse complement.
GGCCCTGATCACCCTGGCCCTCGAATGGTTTTTGAACCCGGACCATCTGCCGCTCGTGGCGGCGAAAGAGCACGGCTTCTTTCGCGACGAAGGCCTGGACCTCTCCATTCTCGTACCCACCGTGCCGGAGGAATCGCTGGACCTTGTCGCGCGGGGCAAGGCCGACTTCGGCGTGGGCGAACAGACCAACCTGATTAAAGCCCGCGGCCGGGGACAACCGCTCCTCTCGGTCGCGCCGTTGCTGGACCACACCGTTGTCTGTTTGATGTACCTCAAGGACGGCCCGATCAAGCGCCTGGAGAATCTGCGGCATCGGCGTGTGGGCTGGCCGGGGCTGGAGATCGATCTCCCGATCCTCGGCACCATGCTCGAGGCGGCCGGGCTCACCTACGACGAGATCCTGCCCGTCGATGTCGGATTCGCGCTGACCGACGCGCTGCTCACGGGCAAGGCCGACGCGGTGTTCGGGGCCTTCGTCAACTACGAGCAGGTGGAGGCGCAATTACGGGGCGCCGACATCGAGTTCGTCAGCCCCACGCAGTACGGAGTCCCGGATTTGTATCAGCTTGTCGTGCTGACGTCCGACCGGATGGTCCAACGTCATCCCGAGATCGTCCGCGGCTTCTGCCGGGCCTACGCGCGCGGGCTGGCCTTCACCCACGACTATCCGGACGAGGCGCTGGGACTCTACTTAAAAGCGAACTCGATGGCCGACCCGACGCTGTCCGCCAAGACGTTTCATGCCACCCTGCCCTATTTCCCCAAAACCCTGCGGCAGGAACCCGCCAGGTGGCAAGCGGTCCACGATTGGCTGCTGAGCCGCCGCGTCATCGAGAAGAAGCTGCCGTCGAACCGGTTGTTCACGAATCAATTCGCACCGAGGTCGCAAGTACCGGCCATGAGCTAGTAGCTACGAGCTGCGAGCTTTCGAGGAGACTTCCATGTCGTTTTCCGACCGCCTTCGTCAACTGGCCAAACCGATCTGGGATGCGCAGTTGACCCATCCCTTCGTCGTCGCGCTCGGCAAGGGCACGTTGCCGGAGCGGAAGTTCAAGTACTACATCCTGCAAGACGCGCGGTTTTTGGGAGATCTGTCCCGAGTCTTTTCCGCCGGGGCCCAGAAGGCGCCGGATTCGGAATCGGCCTTGCGGTTTACCAAGCTCGCCGAAGAAACCATCACCGTCGAACGGAGCCTGCATGAAAGCTACGGGAAGCGCTGGAGGATGACGCCGCAAGAGATGACTTCGGTCCCGATGGCCCCGACCAACTATGCCTACACGCGGCACATGCTGGCCGTGGCCGCAGCGGGTTCAGCCTGCGAGATCGCCGTGGTTGCGCTCCCCTGCGCCTGGATTTATTGTGTGGTCGGGCAGCATCTTTTGAAAGACGGCCCGCCGCAAGCCGGGCATCCGTATCGCGATTGGCTCCTCCTCTACGCTTCTCCGGAATTCGCCGAGGTGCAGAAGTGGATGCGGAAGCAGGTGGATGAATGGGCGAAGCATGCGGGACGTGACGAGAAACGGCGGATGGAGGAGGCGTTCGTGATCAGTTCGCGGTATGAATGGATGTTTTGGGAGATGGCGTGGAACGAGGAAGAGTGGCCGGTGTAGCGCACCGGGTCCTGTCGCCCGACCAGCCGGGTACCCGTTGCTCTTCGCCCGGTTGCAACGGGTGCACGCTCGCACCCCGCCCGGTGTAGGGACCCCGCTCCGCGCGGACGGGTTCCCAGGTCGGCCCCACCCGCTGCCCTACACCAAGCCATGAGAGGCAGGAACGTGAGCGAATGGAATCAGTAAGAGTGAGAAGTAGCCGGTGTAGTTCGGAGAGTGGAGGGCCAGGGCTGGGAGGCTCTCTCCGCTCGCAGCCACAGAGCGCCGTTGACTGCTCCACGCTTTCCTTCCACTTGGCTGCGGAACTCGCTGCATTCCGCGCATTGCGCGAACGCAGCTTCAAACAGTCCTCGCCACCGGCTGAGCCGGCCACTCCAGCTTAGCAAGTGCGGTGACCCAACGGCGCTCTGATTGACGCGTCGCGAGCCTCCCCGGCCAGCTCGGTATAGGGAACATACTGGCCACGTGAGGCAGAGATTGGGAAGAATGGGAGAGCGGACGAGGAGCAGTGGCCGGTGTGAAAAAATAAGGAGGGCTAGGCGGCAGGGTTGTCCCTGTGCTCGCGCACCGCGCACACAAGATCAATCGTATATCTATCAGAATGGGCGGTGCTCGGTGGACGCGCGCAGTGTGGGACAACCCCGCCGCCTGCCCGCCAGAGACACCGGCCGCGATAGGAAGGAGGGTGGGCGCTTCGCTCACCAATCAGCACGCCAGGCATCTCTCCCTCCGTGGTCGTCACTCGCATCTTGCAACTCCTCCGAAACTGTCGACGCTTCACGCTTCACGAGGCCCGTTTCACGCGATTCGGTGGGGACGCGTGCATGAAAAAATGGTGGTCGAACAGAAGTGAAAATACGTGATATCATTAAACGCATCGAAGCGGACGGATGGTATCTGGTTGTGACAAAGGGGAGCCACCGGCAGTACAAACATCCGACGAAGCCAGGCAAGGTGACCATTGCCGGGCATCCATCTCACGAGGTACATCCGAAGACGTTAAAGAGCATACTGGTTCAAGCAGACCTTGAGAGGAGCGGACAATGAAATACGCGATCGTCATCGAGTCAGCGCCAGGCAGTAACTACAGCGCGTATGTGCCGGATCTACCAGGAGTGGCAGTTACAGCCGATACGCTTGAGGAGCTTCATCGCCTCATGGAGGAAGCCATTGCACTGCATCTCTCGGCCCTGCGGGCGGACGGGGAGCTGATTCCAGAGCCTCGCACCCACGTGGAATACGTCGAAGCAACTTAACCAACCACCAAAGCCCCTTTTTCTTTTGAAGCGAAAGCGTGGCAGGCTCGATTAATCCCCTAAAGAAGCGTCTCACAGAGGAACCGAAGTATGGAGAAGAAAATAAAGCTCTTCTTCGATCCGGTGGGAAACACGCTGACGGTGTGGTTTGGAGACCCTGACCAGGAACATCTGTGTGAGGAGACTGGCGATGATGTGATCCTTATGAAAGATCGCAAGGGGCAGGTCATTGGCTTTGAAAAGCTGAATTTTGTCCCTTCAGGCACGGAGATGCCGCTCGTCAGTTTCGAAACCATGGCAACTCCTGCGCGATAAAAGGAGAGTTCTGTTGAACGTTCTCGAAAAGCGCAATAGCCTCTTAGGGTTGGAATTCGACCGGTACGTGCGGGAACACCCGGAATTTCTCGAAAAGATTCCCCAGAATGCGCAGGTTGTCTTGCTGTTAGAATGAGACGAGGAAGAAACAGGCGGAGCCTAGCCAACCGATCATTTACGTGATGATCAAGAAACTCGGCCCTGCTCATTCACGCATCAAAGAGCTCAGTTTGGTGACCGGCTAACATGCCCATTGCCTGGAAAACCTTCCTTAAAAGTCCATCTAGCTCTACATTCCTTGAACGCGCACGATCAGAATGTGCCGGGGGACCCGTTGCTCTTCCATCGCAATGGGTCGCGACACGCGCAGTTTGGGACAGCCCAGCCACCACTCATTTTTTATTTCCGTGATGCGCGCCGGTCCGTGAGAGGGGGGGTAAATAAGGTGGTCGCCCGATCTGCCGATGTGCTCGCGCAACGCGCGGCCTCGGAAGGCCCTCGCTGGACGCGCGCAATTTCTGGCAGACTGGTCTCCGCTATTAAGAATTCACGTCCAACGCCCGCGCCGTCACCGCGTGGAGCCTCAATTATTAGGAAAAGGGGGACGAGAGGATGCCAGCACGTAAGAAATTGCTTGTGTTGACCCTTGCAGTTTTCTTTCTAGAAGCATGCACACCTTGGCAGGTCAACTATCTTCAAGAAGCTGTAGGCAAAGCGACTCAGGACGAAGTAACAAAGCGGCTTGGCCCACCCCATCTTGAAAGAGCCTTAGCTGATGGAAGTGTTGTATGGACCTATCAAAATCGCTCAGCTGTAGTTGAAGGAACAGGCGGTTTTTGTACCCAGTACGTCTTGGTTTTCAACAAGGATAAGATATTACACGACTGGAACCGGCAGAGATGCTAGAGAGGCTTGCAATGCCCGCAGATTACTTCAGCGACAGAGAACTGGGTACACGTCCTAGGACAAGAGACGATATTCCCACTAACGTTTGGGGTGGGATTGTTGCTGTCATCGAACGGCGTATTGAGGATGGCTCGTTTGGTTATCAATTTCCGTGGGGATGCCCAGACGGACGGGGTATCGCAGGGTGTGATTCGACGGCATTTTCTCTGGCATTGAAGGCTGTGATCCCAGAAATTGCATGGCCATTAAGAGGGGAAGAGGTCCCACCACCTCTTGCGATCTTGGATCTATTGGAGTTCTGCCACGAGGCTGTCGCAAAACCGGTAGGGCTCGATTACCACAGCTTTTATGGCCACAGCCATTTGTCATTTGAAGTCGAGGAAGGTCGTAGTGCTTTTAGAGAAGAGGTTAATAGGATATTTTCCCGCAACGGCCTGGCTTATGAACTAAACTCAGCAGGTCTTGTCGTTCGACTTGCACCAGAGGTGCTCAGCGCACCTCTGGTTGCGGCTGTGTTTAACACGGGCGATTCAGAACTCAATTCTCTACTAGAAGCCGCAAGAAAAAAGTATCTCGACCCGGATCCGAACGTCCGTCGTGAATCCCTAGAAAAACTTTGGGATGCCTGGGAACGGCTAAAGACCATCGAGCCTGGGAAAGATAAAGCAACGTCGGCAGCAGAACTGCTCGGCAGAAGCGCGAGAGAGCCGAACTTTCGAGCAGCGCTGGAGAATGAGGCGCGCGAACTAACTACAATAGGAAACAAGTTTAGGATTCGTCACAGCGAGACTACGCAAGTGCCATTAGAGCTGAACGAGCACGTAGACTACTTGTTCCACCGCCTCTTCTCACTAATTCATTTGCTTCTCAAGACCACACGGCGTGGTGGCTAGAAAATGGGGAAGGCTGCTCGTTGACGAGGGTACCGAAGGCGGCGAAGAGTTGGCCGGTGAGGTACTGGGTCCCATCCGCATCGCTGAATGTCTTCCGGCGCAGATAGTCGTTGAGCACGCGCCCGTCGTTGGCGCGGTGCCGGTCGGGCGTCTTCAGGTTCATCCGGTACCGTTCGATCCCTCCTGAGACCTGGCTGACGAAGAGCACGGTGCCGTCCGGCTCGACCGTCTCCACCACACCCACGTGCGTGAGCGGATCGTTGAAAGCCTCATCCCGGTTGAAATCCCAGGTATTGTGGAAGAACACCAGGTCGCCGGGACGGACGGTCGGGCCATAATGGATCCGTCCGTGCCGCACGACATGTCCGTAGATGCGCCCGACGCCGTTCCCGCCGTCCAACTCCCCCAGGCCATTGTACAGATCGATGCCTTGCGTCGCATACACGGCGCGGGCGAGACCGGAGCAGTCGAACGTGAAGCGTCGGCCGTTCACTTCGATCCGCGATTTTCCGAGGAATCCAACGGCTGCCCGAGCCAGCGCCTGCTGTCCGGCGGTCCCCGCGACCCTGTCGCAACAGGGGTGTCCGCGCATCCGTTTCATGAGGACGGCGCCGTCGCGTACCTGGTCCGATATCGTGTCCGGCTGGCGCCCGATCGCGCGGTGGTCCGTGGCGCAGCCTTGAAGCGCGGCCCCGAGGAGAACGGCCAGGAAGCCGAGCATCAGCCTGGAAGAGGCGCCGGAGCAGGCCATCGAAAGGAAGTATAACTCCTGACACCTCCAACGCGACACCCGCGCTGTGTATCCAGAAAACCGGGTTTCTGGTAGAGTGAGTGCCGACGCGCTTAGCGGACTCGGCAGACCAACGCATTTCTCGCATCCGGTGGCGATGACTTACCGCACCGTCTTTGAGATTTCCTGGCAGACGTTTCCGTGGCCGGCGGCGATCGTCGGCGTGGCGGGGTTGGCGGTCGGAGCGATCGTGCTCCGGTCAAAGAGGGCGGAGCGATCCGGAGCGTGGAAGCTCGCAGGCGATCTCCTGCTCGGTTTTGCGTTGCTGTGGATCGGCTGGAATGTCTTTGACCATTACCGGATGACGCAGGCCTTGGCGGCGCATGAGACACAGATTGCAGAAGGCACGATTCAGGACTATGAGTTCAGGCTACACGACGGGCATGGATTCGAGTCCTTCACGGTGAACGGCGTGAGGTTTCACTACTCCGATTTCATCCCCACCGGAGGATACAATCGGCCGGCCAGTAACGGCGGGGTGATCCGCGAGGGGCTCCAGGTTCGCATCCATCATATGGGTAACACGATCCTCAGACTCGAAGTCGCTCCGTAAACAGGGAGACTGATTATGCTTCGATGCTCTTCCCGGTTGCTTGCCGTCTTGTTCCTCCACGGCGCCGCGGCGTCCTGCGGGCATCTGGAGACCAACTATTTTCACGACAAGATCAATGACGCGACGCAAGAGATGGTGCTGGAGCATTATGGGGTCCCGCACCATCAGCAGTCTCTGGCAAACGGCGGAACGGTATGGACCTACTACGAGCGTGGCAGCGCGACCGCCGGTTACGCGGGCTCTGTGAGAGGCGCCTCCTGCCGCGCTTATGTGCTGACCTTCGACGCGCAGAACGTGTTGCGAGAGTGGCAACAAGAGACCTGCCGGTGAGCGCGAGCGCCACCATCCATTCCGGATTGCATCCCCGCTGAGTTGCCTGCCGCTAGCCCGCATTATTCACGACGGTTCGTCGCGTTCCACCCGTTGCGATGAAAGAGCAACGGGTACCCGGGAGTCGCGTCGCGAGACGGGCAAGCGCAGCCGCGAAGGAGGGAGGCATACTTGCAACAGTATGTTGACCGACTGAGCGGCGAGCACGCCCGCCGCCAGGCTTGTCGCAGCAGCGAATCCACGATTGCAGCAGAAGCGTTCGTGAATAATGCGGGCTAGACAGTTTTCCCAAGCCGAGTATAATGAGCCATCTCGGAGCATCGTGATGATCAAACAAGTATTGACGATCGCCGGATCGGATTCCGGCGGCGGAGCCGGGATCCAGGCCGACATCAAGGCCATGTCGGCGAACGGCGTGTTTGCCATGTCGGTGATCACGGCGATCACGGCCCAGAACACCGAGGAAGTCACCGACGTGTTCGAGCTGCCCACTTCGATCATCGCGGCCCAACTGGACGCCGTGTTCGATGACTTCGACATCGCCGCCGTGAAGACCGGGATGCTGTCCTCGGCGGAGATCATCAGGGTCGTGGTCAACCTACTTAAGCCGCAGAACGTGACGAACCTGGTCGTCGATCCGGTCATGGCGTCCAAAAGCGGCCACGCGCTGCTCAAGCCCGACGCGATCGACGCGCTGAAGAACGAGCTGATCCCGCTGGCGCTGGTCGTCACACCCAACATCCACGAAGCGCAACAGCTTTCCGGCATCGAAATCACGTCGCTGGCCGACGCGAGGCGCGCGGCGAAAGTGATTCGCCAGTTCGGCTGCACGCACGTGCTGATCAAAGGCGGTCACTTGCTCGCCGAACGGGCGACGGACCTTCTGTTCGATGGGCGATTCTTTAACGTCTTCAAAGGCGAATACATCGACACCCCTCACACCCACGGCACCGGCTGCACGTTCGCCTCCGCGATCGCCGCGCAACTGGCCCGAGGCAAGTCCGTGCCGGACGCGGTCCAGACCGCGAAAGCCTATCTGACGGAGGCGATCCGGCACGCGCTGGCGATCGGTCACGGCAGGGGACCGACCAATCATTTCTATTTTCTGGAGGGATAACGCTCAACGATGGCGCGATTGCAGATTCGTCCGCTGGTCTTTCTGCTGACCGGCTTCGGCTGGCTGGTGCTGTCTTCGCTCTTGGGTCTCGCCATTTTCATCGGGATCGTCCGAGGAACGCCGCTCCCGTCCTGGCTCCGCCTGCTGCACGTGCACGGAGCCTTGGTCGGCGGGGTCGCCCAGATGATTTTAGGCGCGATGCTGGCGTTCATCCCGCCGCTCCTCATGACCGGGCGCGACCGGCGCAATTCGCACCCATTCCTCTACCTTGCCGTCAATGGCGGCGCGGTCGGAATGCTGGCCGGCTTTACGCTGCAACACTACACAATCGTCGGCGTCGCCGGGCTGTTTGTCTTCGCAGCCTTTGTCTCATTGGCGGGCGACGCGCTCGGGCAGGCGCGTCGCAGCCTGAACTCGCCACCGCTCAACATCCTCTTCTATGGGTTGGCGTTGCTGGCGTTGTTCGCCGGGCTGGCGATGGGGGAAGGGATGGCTTTTCAACTCGTCCCTCCGACCTCCGTCGCCCACGCTCGATTGGCCCACATCCACCTCAACCTGCTGGGGTTCGTCACCCTGACCATCGTGGGCACCATGCACAATCTGCTGCCGACGGTGCTGCAGGCTTCGCTCTACAGCCCTGTTCTCGCTCGTACGGTGTTCCTGCTGCTGCCCGCGGGCATCGCCGTGCTGATCACGGGATTTTTTCTTTCATCGCTGTGGACGGAGATCGCCGGGGGCGGTACGCTTGTCGTCGGGGCCGCACTCTATGCCTACAACATGCTGCAGACCTGGCTCGCGGCCGGCAAACCGGGCGGCGCCGCTTCGGATCATCTGCTCACCGCCACGTTTTTTCTCTTCCTCGCCGTCATCATGGGTGTCCTCGTGACGGTGAACTATCTGTGGGACCCGCCGGCGGTTCCCTTCGGCACCCTGCATTTGGTCGCCTATACCCATGTGGCGCTCGTCGGGTTCATCCTCCAAACCATTTTCGGCGCGCTGTCGCATCTGCTGCCGGTCAGCTTGGCGGTGGCGCGGGTGGCGAGCAGCAAGAAGCGGGGGCCGTACCTGGAACATTTGACGAAGATCGTCGACCGCTGGCGCGCGGTCCAGATCGGCGCCCTCAGTCTGGGAACGATGGGGCTGGCCGTTGTGGCCTCTCTCACCTGGAGCCTCCCCCTCGGTTCGCTCGCCGTTCAAGCCGCCGCCTGGGCCAGCTTCGGTTTGCTGCTGCTGAGCTTCCTCCTGTTCGCCGCGAAGATCGGTTACGTGCTCGGGGCGAGCCCGGCTGAATAAGAAACGGGGGCCCTCCTGTCCAGAAGTCGTCATGTCCTTTCTTGTACGGCCCTATCCGCACCCACCTATACCAACTGGGTGAAATCAGCCATCCCGCTACCAGGAATTTCAGCGACATAGCCCTCCTTCCCTCTGCCACGCTTTTTGCAGAAGTCTAATCCCGCCATTGCCCGCAATCGACCGCGCTTGCGCGGGAGCCGAACATCTATACACAAGGGGGCCGACATGCCCGATCAGATCGCCCACATCGTCCCCGAGCCCTGGCAGAGCCTGTTTGACTTTCTGACCATCCCGCTTTCATGGATTCCCGACATGCAGCGGGCGCTCATGTCGTTTGTGCTGTCGTCCGCGACCGGATGGTTGGCCGGCGTCTATTATCTCTTGCTCCTCTTTCCCGTTCTTCTCTGGATCGGCTCCGTGTGGTGCACGCACCTGACGTTGTACACGTTGCCGTTCCGCTCGGGGCGCATCGAGATCCTCAAGATGTTGCTCCTCGCCTGGTGGGACGCCGCATTTGCCGTCTGGATGTATTGGGTCGGCCTGGCGCGATTCGTCATGGTCGTGGTCGGCTGGCTCTTCACGTTGGGCCGCTTGGCGCTGAAGCTGGGGGCGGAAACTTTGAAACAACTGGTGATCCTCCCCTTCAAGATGACGGGCCAGATGACCCAAAGCTACTTTCAGCCCGGCGTGCCCTGGATCGCCTTTGTGCTGTTGATCTTCTGGTGTCTGCTGGAGGCGCTGATTTTCACCTATACCCTCATGCCGACGGTGACGGAGGTGCTCGCCGGCATCACGGGCGCCGAGGCTTCAACCCTGACCGGCGCGATTCTCTACTTTTTCTTGTTCATGCTGATCATGGGAAGTTTTGCCTGTATCCAGGTGCTCGCCGACGCCATCAAGCACCACGAGTACAAGTTCCTGGTGCAAATGCTTCTGGTGGAGCTGTTCGTGATGGTCTTCGAAGTCATGTTCCTCTACCGGGAGCTGGTCGACGCGATCACACCCTGGATCGCCCAGCAGACCGGCGAGCAATTCCGTCCGGGGATCGGGTTCACGCTCTCCCTGGCGACGTTCGGCTGGCTTGGCGTCCGCGGCATGACGTGGTTCCTCTTCGGACAATACGGCACGCCTCCTCTGCTCGCCTTCATCTCCCGCCGGCCGATGCATCAACCGGCGGCGGAGGAAGGAGCGGGCCCGCTTCCTGCGGAACCCCACAACTGGTGGCGCGCTCCGTTGGAGGACTTCAAGCGGGAAGCCGGATGGCTCCACGGCAAGGCCAACGAGCTGATGGAATATCTCATGCTCCCGGTCCTGCACGTAGCCGCCGCCGTGTTGAACTTCGCCATGATCCTGGTTACCGCGCGCCCGGTCTTCAGCATTCCGTTCAAGAGCCTGCAGGAAGTCATCGAAACGAGGGAGCTCCTGCCCGCCGTCCGGTGGCAACCGAAAAAGGTGACGTCATGAGGCGCCTACGCCGCACCGTGTGGACCGCGCTCGTGGCCGCCGTCGTCGTGGCGGCGACCTTGCTCGGCTGCGTGGCTCAATCCGACGAACCGCGGAAGCCCAAGTCCACGCTGTTCATCGGCGTGGACGCCAGCGGCTCATTCAGGCATTCGGGCTACTATGACAGCGCCATGTCGTTCCTCGCCCATTACATCTACGGCCACCTCAACGAGCTGGGCGGGTTGGACAAGCCGCAGGCGTTGTTCGTCGCCAGCGTCGGCGGCAAACATCTCAGCGAGCCGAAAGCCTTTCACCCGATTCACGACTTCGAAGGCAAGGATGTGGCCCGGATCGAGGCGGATCTACGCACGTGGTTTTCCCCCACTGATACCGTCACGGACTTCAACCCCTTTTTCCAGGAAGTCGCCCGCATCACCAAAGAGCGGAATCTCGTCCTCGCGCCGATCAATCTGGTGGTGATCACGGACGGCGTGCCGGACGCCACTGCGTCAGGCGGCACAGCCGGCTCGCAGGAGCTGTACCAGCGGATCGACCTCAAACCGCTCGAATATTTGTCGAGGAACGTCACGCTGCGGCTGGCCTACGTCAGCCCCAAAGTCGGGGAACAGTGGCGCACCCATGTCCCGCGTCAGCGCGTGCGGCTGTGGACCGTGGACGCCGAGGTCATGAAGAGTTGGAAAGAGAAGCTGCAACCCGGCGCGGACCTGCACGAGCAGGAGCGGTTCTGGAAATGGCTTCGCGATAACGTCGATTTCCGCGTGCGCTCCGGCAAAGTCTAGGCAGACACCGGTCTCCTCTCCCCCATCAATCGGACAAGCCTGCTCCATGTCTGGTAGAATGCCGCACATGGAACAGGCTCTTTCTTTTTCCGACCCTCATCGCCACGAGGTCGCCGCGATCCTCGCGACCCCCCAGCAACCGACCGACCGTATCGCCGTGCTGTGCCACGGGTTCCTTTCGCACAAGAACAGCACGACCAATACGACGCTCACCCGCCTTCTGACGGAACAGGGCATCGCCACGTTCCGGTTCGATTTTTTCGGCATGGGCGAGAGCGACGGCCCGTTCGAAGAGATCACGGTCGCCGTGGCCGTCGGTCAGGCTCTTGCCGCCCTCGATCGCGTCGCGGATCGAGGCTATCGCCGCATCGGGCTCGTCGGCTCCAGTTTCGGAGGGCTGGTATCCATCCTCGCCGCATCGCGCTGGCCCGGGGCGGCCGGGTCGCGCTTGGCCTGCCTGGCGCTGAAGTGTCCGGTCGTGGATTTCGCGGAGGAGTTACGGCTGGAATTCGGCGACGACGAAATGGCGAAGTGGAAAACGACCGACACCGTCCCTAACATCATGGGTGGGCCCGGCCGGATCAAACTGCGTTACGCCTTTTACGAAGACTGCCTGCGGCACATCGCCTATGCCCCGGCCGTATCCGTCACGGCGCCGACCCTGATCGTCCAGGGCGACAAGGACGAACACGTGCCGCTGCACCAAAGCCGGCGGCTGTATGACGCACTGCAGGTAGAAAAGCGCTTGGAGATTGTGCCCGGCGCCGATCATCAGTTTACGAAGGCGGAAGACTTCCACACCATGACGACGTTGATCTCGGAATGGCTGGTCCGTCATCTGTCGCGGGTTGGTGATTAGTCCTCATGCGCCTTCGGCTCACCCGCGCAGCATGAACATCATGGCTGGGCGAGAGGCAAGGGGCTCGGGGCGAGGGGGGAAGAGACTCCGACCTCTAGCCCCGGACCTCTAGCCCCGCGCCCATTTTCGAAGCAAAGGATGCCGGACATGCGGACTCTGGGCGAGGAACAATTGGAGGTGCTGAAAATTCTCTATCCTTGGTACAAGGAAGAGGTGTTCCGCCGGCGAGAACAGATGATGCGCCTGACCGCTTTCGCCAGCGCCTTCCTCGTCCTGCTCCTCGTAACGATGCTGGCCGTGCAGGGCGGATCCCGCCACGACGTGATGGGAAAACTGTTCGCCGTGACCGGCGTGATTCTCTTCTCGGGCGTCTTCGGCTATTTGATCCTCCAGCAACGCGACCGTCACCGGATGGCGAAACAAGCGCTCATCGAGATCGAACGGGCGCTGGGACTTTATGAAGAAGGGCTGTATCTGCTGGACAAGCCCCTCTATCCGGAAAGCTGGCAGACGGCCTGGCTGGGTGATCGCAGCGTCACGGTTTACCTGACCGTCTTGACCGCGCTGACCGTGCTGGTGATCGCCGCCGTCCTTCTTCGCGCCTGAGCCCGGCGCACGTGCCTCTCGATCATCAAAGTTCCTTCCCCACCGCAAGATCGTACAAGCTGGTTCCTTAGCGCAGGGATATGCCTTCACTTCGACAATGACCTCTGCTTGACTCGTGATCAGGCCGACGGCCTGCGAAATGCGTGGGGTGCCTCAAATTCAAACAAAATCAACAGCAAGAAAAAGAGAATCTCGATGGCAAGAGCCAGGCATGCGTGTTGCTATGCAAAGGCGGTTTTTAATTGCTGCTGACAAAGAGGAGTCGGTGCGGAGCCGGAAGACGCTCGGAAGTTGTCACCTCGTGCTGATCGTGACGGCCCTCGCC